>JBGPCK010000005.1:0-51917 GCA_041481715.1 Thermoanaerobaculia bacterium
GACCGTTCGGCGCCGGCGTACGCCTCGAGAATGTGGTCCCCGGCGTTGGCTTCGATCAAGGAGGTGATGCCGAAGCGATTGGCCAGCTCGAGGCCTCGGCGCAGGCCGGCGGCGTAGTCCTTCGCGGCCGGCTTCGGGATGTTTCTCGCGACCAGCCTCTGCGCCGCTTCCCGCAGAGTTCCCGAAGGACCACCCGAGGCGTCCCGTTCGATGCGGCCGTTCTTCGGATCGGGCGTCGCCTTGGTGACTTCGCCAATCTCGAGCGCCTTCGTGTTGACCCAGGCGGAATGCCCATCGGCCGCCGAGAGAAACGCGGGACGGTCCGGGACGAGCGCGTCGAGCTCGCCCCGCGTCGGGTTGGCCGCCGGAAAGATCGGCAGTTCCCAGCCGCTGCCCTGGATCCACGCTTCCGTCGGGTGGGCGGCCGCGTACTTTCGGATCGCGTCGAAGACCTCTTCTTTGGTCTTCGCGCCGGAGAGGTCGCAGAGCACGAGATCCATCCCCGAGCTCACCGGATGGACGTGCGCGTCGTGAAAGCCGGGCAGGAGCATTTTGCCGGCGAGGTCGACGACAGGCGTCGCCGGCCCTTGGAAGGCTCTCGCACCGGAGGAGGGCCCAACGTAGACGATCTTTCCGCCGCGCACGGCCACGGCCTCGGCGAAGGATCGCGCGGCGTCTACCGTGTAGACCGCGCCGCCCGTGAAGACCAGATCCGCCGGTTTCTCCGGCTCCGCCGCCGTTGCGGCCGCGGATGGAAACAGCGCCAGCATCACCGACGCGAAGAAAAGCGATCGTCGTATGGTCGCTCCCAACAAATTCCGCCTTCGTTTCAAGGCGGGTACTCTTCGCTCGCCACCTCGGACGGCAGTTCGCATGTCGTATGTCTACCTCCGTCGCCGCCTGCTCAGCGCGTCTAACTGCCCAAGAGGGGCAGGCCCTTCGACAAGCTCCAAGAGAAGAGCGCCGCGCCGAGCAATCCCAGGTAAACGGCAAACGGCCGCAGCGTGTGGGTCTTGAGGTACCGTAGCAGGAAGCGGACCGCAAAGTAACCGACGGCGGCCGAAGCGAGGAATCCCACGGCGAGCGCCGCCGGTCCAATCGAAGGCTCGGGGTTCTTGCGCAGATCGAGGAGCGCCTTGGCGCCCGCGCCGAGGATGATCGGCAGCGCCAGCAGGAATGAGAAGCGGGCCGCGTCTTCGCGCGAGACGCCGCGCACGCGGCCGGTCGAGATCGTGAAGCCCGAGCGCGAGAAGCCGGCCATCAGGCCGGCGGCGGCCTGCGCGACGCCGACCCAGAGGGCGTCCCCGGAAGTCAGTTGAGCGAGGCTCCGCTGCCGGCCGGCGCGCCGCTCTCCAACGGCTTCGGCCACGAGGAAGTAAACGCAAGCGGCGAGCATCGAGAGGCCGATCAGCCCGAGGGTGCGGAGGCTTTCGAACTTCTTCAACAGAAAGAGGCCCGCAAGCACGCCGGGGATCGTGCCAATCACGACCGGAAGCAAGAGAGCGCGCGCCGCCGGATCCCGGGCCGGCCGTTTGGAAATCCAAAGGAACAGTTCCGAGACCATGGCGGCGAGCTCCCGCCACGTTGCGAGAATCAGCGCGAGCACGGTGCCCAGGTGCAGTACGACGTCGAAGGAGAGGGTCATCTCGTCGTTGCGGATCCCCAGAAGTGCCTGCGCCAGATACAGATGCGCCGTCGACGAGACGGGGATGAACTCGGTCAGGCCCTGAACGGCGCCGAGCAGGAGCGCATAGAAAAGGGGCATGCGACGGGCTGGCAATCTACCACGCGGGGTCAACGCTGACTTGACCCCGCGACACCGGCGGAACGGTCGGACGTCTTTTGTCCGAGCCCCGGGGGATCCTCGAGACGAGAGAAATGGGCGACGTTCACCAGATTTCAGAATGGCGGGCCCGGAGGGAGGCGAAGTCCGACGTCCCGATCGGAGCGCCGCCTTTCGTTCTCGAGGAGCCGTGCCCCGGCTGCGGCCAGCGCCGTGTGGCGACGATGGTGTGGAGAGACCGGTCGAACGCCACCCTCCCAGTCTCCCTGCCGCGCATGACCCCGCACTTCCTTTGCCGTGACGGCGAAGTCGTGTGGCAGGAAGTCACAGACCCAGGGATCCCCCTCGCCGCGTGGTCGGGGATTCTGGGTCACTTCGAAGACCGGGCCTCCGCGACGTAGGGTCGGCCGCCACTCCGCTGTCCCTGCCCTGCCCCATCCGGCAGGCGTGAAGACTCCCCGAAAATCGGGGACGAACCTCCGCCCGCCGGGGACAACGGCGCGCCCATAACATCTTTGACCGCTTTGCGTAAGAACCATCGCAATGCGCGTCCAAGGAGGAATCGTGAGGTTTCGAATCGGCCGTCTCCTGTCCACCCTCGTTTTCGCGGCAGCCGGCGCCCGAGCCACAGAGATCCACGGCCTCGACCCGGCCGACATGGAGCCCACGGCCAAGCCCTGTCAGAACTTCTATCTTTACGCCGACGGCGGCTGGCTCCAGAAGAATCCGATCCCGGCGGACTACCCGACCTGGGGCGCCTTCAGCGAGCTCGATCAGAGGAACAACGAGTCTCTGCACCAGATTCTGGAAAAGCTCGCCAAGGAAGGCGCCTCCGCGGCTCCCGGCTCCGAGGAACAGAAGCTCTCCGACTTCTACGCGGCCTGCATGGATGAGAAGGCGATCGAGGCGCAGGGGATCGACCCCCTCAAGCCCGAGCTCGAGCGCATCGACCGGATCGCCAGCCCCGCCGATCTCCAGGCCCAGATCGCGCGCCTGCAGACCCACGGCGCCAACGCGGTCTTCGCGTTCGGATCCGAGCAGGACCGCAAGAGCTCGACCGACGTGATCGCCGCGGCGTTTCAGGGCGGCCTGGGCTTGCCCGACCGCGACTATTACGTGAAGAGCGACGACGAGTCGAAGCAGATTCGCTCCAAATACCTGGCGCACGTGACGAAGATCTTCGAGCTCGCCGGCGAGTCCAAGCCGAAGGCCGCCGCGCGCGCGAAAAGGGTGATCGATCTCGAGACGAAGCTCGCGCAGGCCTCGATGGACCGTGTCGAGCGGCGCGACTCGGACAAGACCTACAACAAGATGGACGCTGCCAGGCTCGCGGAGCTGACGCCGAATTTCTCCTGGACCGCCTACTTCCGAGACCTCGGCGCCCCGACGGTCCCCGCGGCCGTCAACATCGGCCAGCCCAAGTACTTCGAGGCAGTCAGCCGCTTGCTCACGGAGGTTCCGCTCGACGACTGGAAGACCTATCTCCGCTGGAAGTTGCTCGGATCTGCCGCGCCCTCCCTGTCCTCGAAGTTCGTGGATGAGGACTTCGACTTCTACGGACGAACGCTGCAGGGCACGCCCCAGAATCTGCCGCGCTGGAAGCGCTGCGTGGCCTCAACCGACAACGCGCTCGGAATGGCGCTCGGAAAGATCTGGCTGAAGGAGCACTTTCCTCCGGAGTCCAAGCAGCGCGCCGACGAGATGATCCACAACATGATCGCGGCGCTCGGGGACGATCTCAAGACGCTCCCCTGGATGGGCGAGGCCACACGGAAGGCCGCCCTCGAAAAGCTCTCGACTTTTGATCCGAAGATCGGCTACCCGAGCAAGTGGCGAGACTACTCGGCCCTGAAGATCGACCGCAGCGCTCATGTCGTGAACGTCATGAACGCCACCGACTTCGAGTGGCATCGGGATCTCGTCAAAATCGGCAAGCCGGTCGACCGCACCGACTGGCAGATCACCCCGCCGACGGTCAACGCTTATTACAACCCGCTCATCAACGAGATCGTCTTCCCGGCCGGCATCCTGCAACCGCCGTTCTTCGACGGCAAGGCCGACGATGCGGTGAACTACGGCGGCATCGGCGCGGTCATCGGGCACGAGATGACGCACGGGTTCGACGACGAGGGGCGCAAGTTCGACGCGGACGGGAATCTGAAGAACTGGTGGACGCCCGAGGATCTGAAGAACTACGAGGCGCGCGCCGCCTGTGTCGAGAAACAGTTCTCCGGCTACTTTGTCGAAAAGGATCTCCACGTCAACGGCAAGCTGGTGCTGGGCGAATCGATCGCGGACCTGGGGGGCCTGAAAATCGCCTACAACGCCTTTCAGAAGAGTCTCGACGGCAAGCCGGCTTCCGAGAAGATCGACGGCTTCACGCCCGACCAACGCTTTTTTCTCTCCTTCGCGCGCGTCTGGGCCACCAATGACCGCCCGGAGTTCGCGCGGCTGATCACCCAGACGAACGAGCATCCGCTCGACCGATTCCGCGCGGTCGGCGCCCCGTCCAACATGCCCGAGTTCGCCAAAGCCTTTTCGTGCAAGCCCGGCGACCCGATGGTGCGCAGGGAGAGCTGCGCGATCTGGTAGTCCCGGGCGGCAGGCGCGCGGTCCTTGCCCGCCGGCACCAACGGTCGGGCCCGGGATTTTCCCCTACCCGGCTCGGAAGGACGGGGTCAGCCCGAGCCCCCCGCCTCGCTCGGAACCGACGCCGCCGCCGGCCTCTGCCGGCGGACCCGCTCGGCCATCGCCAGCAGCGGTCCCGTCGCGAACGTCGTCGCGAGCGCCATCAGAACCATCATCGCGAAAGTTTTCGGCGAGAGGATGCCGAGCTCGTACCCGACGTTCAGGGCAATGAGCTCCATCAGGCCACGCGTGTTCATCAGGGCGCCGAGCTCGAAGGATTCGATCCAGCCCATCCCGGTCAGACGGGCGCCAAGCATGCTCCCGCCGAGCTTGCCGGCGGTCGCGACCACGATGATCAACAGGCAAAGCAGCCAGCTCTCCGCGTCGTTCAGCAGGCCGATCTGTGTTCGCAGGCCGGTGAAGGCGAAAAAAAGCGGAAGGAGGAAGATCGAGCTGAACTCCTCCAGCCGCTGCGAGAGGTAGGCGCGAAACTCCGTCCGGCGCGGCATGACGACGCCCGCGAGGAAGGCGCCGAAGAGGGCGTGGATCCCAATGACCTCGGTCGTCAGGGCGCAAGCGAGCAGAAGGAGGAGGACCGCCGCGATCACGGACTTCCCGGGAGCCTGGATCTGCGCGCGCCGGCCGATCGCGCGGCGCAGCCACGGCCCCACAGCCGAGAGCATCAGAACGATGAATGCGACCGCCAGCACGATCGTTTGGACGGCGGCCCAGAAACCCCGCGCGCCGGCGATCGCGACGACCGCCGCGAGCAGGCTCCAGGCGGTGACGTCGTCCACCGCCGCGCAGGTCACCGCGGTGTTGCCGAGGAACGTGCCGGAGAGCCCGCGCTCGTTCAGGATCCGCACGAGCACCGGGAATGCCGTGATGCTCATGGCGATCCCCAGGAAGAGAGCAAACGCCGCAAAGGAAACGTTTGGAGGCGCGAGCCTTGAGTAAAGGGCAAACGACAGCGCGACCCCCAGGAAGTACGGCACGATGATGCTCGCGTGGCTGACGACGACGGCCGTGTGCGCCCGGCTGCGCAGACGCGAGACGTCGAGCTCCAAGCCAACGACGAAGAGGAACAGCAGGACGCCGATCTCGGCCAAGAGCTTCAGCATTCCAAGAGACGACTTCTCGAAAAGAAAGCCGAACCACTGCGGCGAAAGAGCGCCGAAGACCGAGGGGCCGAGCACGATTCCGGCCACGATCTCGCCGATTACCGGCGGCTGCCCGATCCGCCGGATCGCCATTCCCGCCAGCCGGGCGGTGAGCACGATGACGATCAGCTGCAACAGAAGGCGGCCGAGCGGGTGCGCGAGATTGGAGCCGGCCGATTCGAGCAGCCCGGAGGAGGCGCCCGATGCCCCGGAATTCGAGGCCGCAAGAGGGCCGAGCCGGGGAGGTTCGAGCCGCTTGCCAGCTTCGAGAAGCGCCCAGATTCCGAGACCGAACGTCAGGATGACCGCCAGATAGATGAAAAGAGGCCTTCGCATCGGTACCCGCCGGAGCACCCTCCTCTCTACGGTCCGTAGCCTAGCAAGCCTCTTGTCTTCGTTGAATCAACCATTGCACGGTCAGTCCCGCTAATCTCTCCCCGTGACCTTCAACCCGATCGAGGCGATCGCCGTCGCCTTCGGGATCGTGAGCGTCCTGCTCTCGGTGCGCGAGAACATCTGGAGCTGGCCGACCGCGATCGTCAACGTGACGCTGTACATCTTCGTATTCTTCCGAGCGCGCCTCTATGCGGACATGGCGCTACAGGTCGTTTACATCGCCATCTCGGCCTACGGCTGGCATGAGTGGTTACACGGCGGCCGGGGACGCGCGGCGCTGTCCGTCTCGCGCGGCACGCCGAGGCTCTCGGCGTTCCTCGTCGGGATCGGGACCGCCTCCAGCCTACTGATCGGGACGCTGCTGGCGCGGCACACAAACGCCGCGCTTCCCTACGTGGATTCGACGACCACCGCCACGAGCCTCATCGCCCAATGGATGATGGCCCGCAAGATCCTACGCGGTCTTCCTCGCGCTCTCGGTGATGGGCTACCGGGAATGGAAGAGGTCTTTGAACGCGGGCCAAGAGGCATCCCCCTCGGGCTGACCGTCCCGGCCCTGGCGGCCGCAAATCGGCGCGGTCCGGTCTCTTCGAGAGACAAATTTTTGGCACCCTTTGCGCCTCAGGAGCCGCAACACGTGACAGACCAATCGGTTAGCTTTTGGTCCCGCCCTTGCTACACAAAGGTGCCATCAGGAGTGATTTGCAGAGTGGACATCGCAACCGCCTATGACGTCACGCTCGATCAGGCCGGGATGGACTGGCAGCAGGCCGGCCCCCTCTTCGAGCGCTACGCGGTCAGTTTGGTTGGGCGCGTCGACCGTCGCTGGGTCGACACCTACACCAAGCTGGCCAAAGAGCGTCCCAACCTCAGCCGCTTTCGGCTCGAGCCGGCCGCGAACCAGGTTTCCTTCACCTGCCGCTCGACCGACGGGCCGGCCGAGGTGATGGGGGTACTCAAACGCCTCGAGGAAATGGTCGGGCTGGTCAATGAGATGGCCACCGCCGCCGCCAAGGCCGAGCTCGATCCGACGAAGGGCAAGGCGCACACGGCCGAGAAATCCGAGGCCCCGCACGGCCCGGCGGCTCTCGCGGCCGGCCTCTTCGCCCGTCTCTCGCGGCGCTAAGCGCGACGAACGTCCCGAGCGGCGGGCCGCTCGCGCCTTCCAGACAGTTCAGCCGGCCACCGCGGGTCCGGGCGACCGCCTCTCACTCGGATATTCTCACCCGCATGGCCCGCGAGATTCTGCCGACGGACAACGTCGCCTCCGTGGAGGCGATTCGGTCCCGATTCCCCGCGCTCCATCGGCGCCAGTACGGATTGCCGGTCGCCTACTTCGACGGGCCGGGGGGCACGCAGGTGCCCCGGGAAGTGGTCGCGGCCATGGAGGACTACCTCCTGCACCACAACGCGAACACGCACTGGCTCTACCCGACGAGCACGGAGACCGATGCCGCGATCGCCGACGCGCGGGAGGCCCTGGCGGACTTCGTCAACGCTTCGCCTTCGGAGATTGCCTTCGGCGCGAACATGACGACGCTCACTTTTCACCTTGCGCGCGCGCTCGGCCGGCAGTGGGGGCCCGGGGATGAGATCGTCGTTACGGAGCTCGACCACCACGCGAACATCGACCCCTGGCGCGCGCTCGAGCGCGAACGCGGCGTCACGGTGCGAATGTGCCGGTTCGATCCCGCCACGGGGCAGCTCGACATGGAGAACCTGACGCGGGCCGTCGGGCCGCGCACGAGGCTGTTGGCGGTGGGCGGCGCCTCCAATGCCCTCGGTACGATCAACGACCTGCCGCGGGCCGTCGCATTGGCCCGCGCCGCCGGCGCGCTCACTTTCGTGGACGCGGTGCACTCCGCCCCTCACGTTCTGCCCGACGTCCGCGAGCTAGACTGCGACTTCCTCGCCTGCTCCGCCTACAAGTTCTATGGGCCGCACATCGGCATCCTCTACGGCCGCCGGCGCCTGCTCGAGGGACTCGACGTTCCGAGGGTCGAGCCCGCGCCCAGCGAACCGCCCGAAAACCTCGAGACCGGCACGCAGAATCACGAAGGGATCGTGGGAGCGGCGGCGGCGGTCGATTTCCTCGCGGCGCTCGGGCGCGCTCCGGGACTCGGGCGCCGCGCGGCGCTCGAGCACGCCTTCGCGGTTCTTCACGGCCGCGGCCAACGACTCGTCGAGCGGCTGTGGAACGGACTCCAGGCGATTGCCGGCGTCCGGCTCTATGGGCCGCCGCCCGAGGCGACCCGCACGCCGACGATCTCGTTCGTCGTCGCCGGCTCGACCTCCGACGACGTGGCAAGGGCATTGGCGGAGCGAGCCGTTTTCGCTTCGAACGGCGACTTCTACGCCATGACCGCCATCGCGCGCATCGGCCATGCGAAGGACGGCGTCGTGCGCGCCGGCTGCGCGTGCTATACGACCGAGGAGGAGGTCGACCGGCTGATCGAGGCCGTTCGACGGGTCGCGAGATCGCGGGTCTGATCCTCTTTCGGAGGGGGGCCCTCCGACGGCATCGCCGAACGCGCCGGGAGCCACTCTGTGGATCGAACCGACATCGCCGTTCTCACGCACGAAGGGGATGAGCTCTTCGAAAAGACGAATTATCTGATCCACGCTCTCGTGGACGCGTGGAGGACGACGGGCCTTCGCGTCACGATCCTCCGCGGGACGGGGCTCTTCGTTCCAGCTCGACTCTTGATACCGCACATCGACGCGACGATTCGTCCGGCGGAGTACGAGACCTTCCTCCGGCGATACCCCCGTGTGGCGAACCGAAGAGTCACCGACGTGTCGAAATCCGCGATCAGCGAAAACCTCGTGCGGCCGGACGCCTCCTACGAGGGACCCGTGATCGTCAAGACGAACCGCAACTACGGCGGCCTGCCCGAGCGCCGGCTCGGCATCACACAGAGCCGGCGCTCGCTCACCGAAGGGATTCGGAGCCACTGGGCAGCCCGTTCCGGCGCGGCTCCTTCCGGTGTCCCCTGGGAACGCGTGGAGTGGCTCCCCACCGGGTCCTATCCCGTCTTCGAGAAACTTCGGGACGTGCCGCCGGGAGTCTTCGGAAACGCGGGGCTCGTCGTCGAGAAGTACGTTGCGGAGATGCAGGACGGCATGTACTGCGTCCGCTTCAACTATGCCGTCGGCCAACGAGAGATCACCCTCCGGCTAAAGTCCAGGCAGCCGGTCATCAAGGGATCGAACGCCTCGACCTGCGAGGAAGCCGAGAGTCCGCCCGAGCTCGGGCCACTCCGCCGGCGGCTCGGGCTCGACTATGGGAAGATCGATTTCGTCGTGCGCAACGGCAAGCCCGTTCTGATCGACATCAATCCGACTCCCGCCGCGGCGACGCTCAAGCGGTATCGTTTGACCCGGCAGATCGCGCGCGACCTGGCCCCCGGAATCGCCGAGCTGCTGGATGCCTCAGAGTCGGGCGGGCCGTAGGCCGGCAGCGATCCCCTTCGGCCGACAGCCCCGCGTCGCCGAGTCGGGCGAAGAAGCGGCGGTCATCTCTCCCACCAGTACTTCGGCCGTTTCGCCGAGCCTCCGGTCTCCTCCAGCGTCGCGGCGTCATAGAGGCGGCCGTTGACCATGGTGTAGCGCACCTTCTCGGTCTGGCGGATGTCGGTCAACGGGTCGCCGTCGATGACCACGACGTCGGCGAGCTTGCCCGGCTCGAGGGAGCCCAGGTCCTTGTCCATGCCGAGGTAGGCCGCGCCGTTTGCGGTCGCACAGCGCAGCGCCTCGTGCGGCGTCATGCCGCCCTGCACGAACATCCACATCTCCCAGTGGGCGCCCAATCCCTCACGCTGCCCGTGCGCGCCGAGCTGGATCGACGTGCCCGCGTCCAGAAGCTGCTTGGCGATCTTCGCGATGTTGACGTGATTGAAGTCGTCCTCCGGCGCCATCAGGCGCCGCCTCGCGCGCGGGTCCAGGACGAACGGCGGCACGAACTTCGTCAGCCGTTCGTTCTCCCAGACGTTGGTGTGCTGGTACCAGTAGGTTTCCCCGAAGAGCCCGCCATAGCCGACGATGAGCGTCGGGGTGTAACCGACGCCATCAGCCGGCCAGAGCTGCAGCACGTCCTTGTAGATGTGAGCGACGGGTATGGTGTGCTCGATGCCGGTGTGGCCGTCCACGATCTCGGTCATGTTGTGCGCGAAGAGGGAGCCCCCTTCCGGCACGACCATCATCTGCGTCTCGCGCGCCGCCGCGAGGATCTGCTGGCGCTGCTCGCGTCGAGGCTGGTTGTAGCTCTTCACGCTGATCGCGCCGACCGCCTTCATGCGGCGAAGGTGCATCCGCGCGTCGTCGAGACTCTCGACCTCCGCCTTGATGTCCCCGGCGGCGCCGTAGAGGATCGTGCCCGTCGAGTAGATCCTGGGCGCGCGCACGAGCCCGGCGCGCGCCATCTCGCTCGCCGCGAAGATCTCTTCGGTGTCGTGGGAGGGGTCGTGGACCGTCGTAACGCCAAAGGCGAGCGTCGCGTCCGTGTCCCAGTTCTGCTGCGGCACGATGCCGTCGTTGCCCATCGCACCGTGCCAGTGCACGTCGATGAAGCCGGGGAGCACGGTCTTCCCCTTCACGTCGACCGCGCGCGCGCCGGCCGGCACCGCGATCTGTCCCGCCGGCCCGACGGCCGCGATGCGGTTACCCTGGACGACCACCGTGCCGTTCTCGATGACTTCGTTGCCTTTCATCGTCACGACGCGCCCGCCCACGAGAGCGACGGCTCCCTTCGGGACGTCCGCGGCGGCCTCGAACCCGATGTCCACGCCCTTCTCCGGAACCTCGGGGAGCTTCTCGGGCGCTCCGGCGAGAAAGGCGAAGGAGTCCGTGAGGCTCCGGGTGAAGAGCTCCCGGCCGAGCGACCAGTGGAGGCTCTTGCCGTCGCTGGACCAGCGCAGGTATTCGCCGGCGTCCTTCGAGACCCGAGCCACCGGAATCGCCGCCGTCTTCGGGCCGACGTCGACCTTGCCGCCCGTGCGCACGAAAGGCGCGATGTAGGCGTTGAAGCGCTCGCGGAAGGCGATCCACTTCTCGTCGGGGGAGATCCGGAACTCCGTCGCGTCGGCGCTTCCGAGGTGGTCGCGCGGCTCGGCGCCGTCCAGGGCCACGCTCGCGAAAACGCGCTTGGCCTCCTCCTTGTCGTCGCCCCCGTCGAAACGCATGAAGTAGACGCGGTCGCTCGAGGCCCCGAACTGCGGCAGCACGCCGTCGCGTGTGACGAGAGAGGCCTTCCCACCGGAGATCGGCAACCAATAGAGACCCGGGTCGAGCGACCAGTCCGACGTCACCAGAAACCCACCCGTGTCCTTGCGATAGACGACCTTGCCGCCGTCGGGCGAGAAGACCGGCTCCCGGTAGTGTCCAGGCGCGCTCGTGAGCACTCTCTCCTCGCCGCCCTTGGCCGGCGCGACGCGCACCGACCCCGCCTTCTCGTCGTTCCAGGTCGTGAAGACGATCCACTTGCCGTCACGTGACCAGGAGGGGTAGAGCTCGAAGTGATCGGTCTGGCTCGTCAATCGCCGCGGCGTTCCCTGCGGGAGGTCACGCACCCAGACGTGGCCGAGAGACTCGTAGGCGACCTGATCCCCCCGAGGGGACATTTCCACCCAACGCAGCATCCGGACGGGGAAGCGCGCCGGCGCGACTTCGACCGGGAAGCGCACGGCCCTGGCCATCTTGCGCGTGCCGGCGACGTGGAAAGGGATCGGTTGCGCCGCTCCGTTGCCCACGTCGATCCGGCGGATCTTCCCGCCGGCCCACAACACGATCGCGCGGTTGTCGGGCGTCCATGCCATGGCGGGATAGACGCCGTGGATCGCCCAGGTCTCCTGCATGTCACGCTCGAGGCCGTCCCAGACGGCGCGCTCGTGCCCGGAGGTCAGGTCCTTGACGAAGAGCACCGTCTTCGAACGCTGCCGCCGCGCGAAGGCGAGCCACTTGCCGTCGGGAGAGGGAGTCGGACGAATCGAGCCGCCGGGCCCGGAGACGAAGGGGCCGCTGCGCCCCGTGACACGGTCGAGGCGCTCGATCGCGTAGATCTCGTCGTTGGGATCCTTGTTGTACTGGAAGGTGCGCCCAGCCGTGACGTCCTGGCTGTAATAGAGGTAGCGCCCGTCGGGCGAGAAGGCGGGCTCGCCCACGTCCTTCTGCTCGTTGGGCCGCTTGGTCATTTGCAGTCCCTCGCCTCCCGTTCGGTGATAAAGCCAGATCTCGCCGGAGCCCAGGGACCGCGTGCCCGTGAAGTGCTTGCGCGCGGCGATGAAGTCCCCGTCGGGCGACCAGGCGGGGCTGTTCGTGAGCCGAAAGCTTTCCTTGGTGACCTGCGTTGGGCTCGAGCCATCGCGGTTCATGACCCAGATGTTGTCGCCGCCCGCGCGGTCGGAGGTAAACGCGATGCGCTTTCCGTCGGGAGAAAAGCGCGGCTGCATGTCCCAGGCGACGCCGGAAGTCACGGCGCGCGCCTCTCCGCCGGCGATCGGGACCACATAGATGTCGCCCAACAGGTCGAAAACGATCTCGCTTCCGTCGGGCGAGACGTCGAGGCTCATCCAGGTCCCCTCGTCCGTGTCGATCTTCGCTTCGATCGGCATCGGGTAGGGCGGGTTCTCGACGTCCCATTTCTTCTCGTCCTTCTTCTCGTCCTTCTTTTCGTCCGCCGAAGAGACTCCGAGCGCCGCGAGAACCACGGCCAGAACGCCGACCGCCAGAGATCTTCTCGACTTCATCGCTTCTCCCTTTCGAGCGGCGAAAACATATCAATGAAGACTTCCTTGCCCGCCGCCAAAGTGACCAGACGCCTTGAGAATAGAATGCCGTCACCGCGATGGCGCTTTCGCCCGGAACTCGACTCGGTGCCTACGAGATCCTCGCGCCCCTCGGCGCGGGCGGCATGGGCGAGGTGTATCGGGCGCGGGACGCCCGGCTCGGCCGCGACGTCGCGATCAAGGTGCTGCCCTCCGAGCGAGCCGCGGATCCCGAACGGCGCCGGCGCTTCGAGCAAGAAGCGCGCTCGGCCTCGGCGTTGAATCACCCGAACATCCTGACGATTCACGAGATCGGTTCCGAGGGCGACACGACCTACATCGCGATGGAGCTGGTCGAGGGGCGGACGGTGAGAGAGCTCGTCGCCGCGGAGCCGGTCCCGACGCGAAAGCTTCTCGACCTCGCCGCACAGATCGCGGAAGGCCTGGCCAAGGCCCACGCCGCGGGCATCGTCCATCGGGACTTGAAGCCCGAGAACCTGATGGTCTCCAAGGACGGCTACGTCAAGATCCTCGACTTCGGGTTAGCCAAGCTCGTCGAGCCGCTCGCGCAGGAAGCCTCGGTCATGCAGACGGCCGCCGGATCGGCGACCGAGCCGGGAACGGTGATGGGCACGGCCGGCTACATGTCCCCCGAGCAGGCCGCGGGACGGCCCCTCGACTTCCACTCCGACCAGTTCTCGTTCGGCTCGATCCTCTACGAGATGGCGACCGGCCAGCGCGCCTTCCAGCGAAAGACCGGCGCCGAGACGCTCGTCGCGATCATGCGGGAGGAGCCGCCTCCGATCGTCCAGTCGAGCCCGAAGTCGCCGGCGCCGCTTCGGTGGATCGTCGAGCGGTGCCTCGCGAAAGACCCCGAGGATCGCTACGCCTCGACCAAGGACCTCGCGCGAGATCTCGCGAGCGTGCGCGACCACCTCTCGGAGACCTCGAGCCTGGACGCAACGGCCGGCATCGAGCCTGCGCGGGCCCGTCGCAGCGGATGGATGCTGCCGGCCGCGGCGGCGCTCGCCGCGGGGCTGGCCGTCGGATTCCTGGCGCGCGAGGCGCTGGTCGGCCGGAGGGCGGACTCTCCGGCGCGGTTCCAGCGGGTCACCTACCAGCGCGGGACGGTCTTCTCCGCCCGGCTCGCTCCGGACGGCCAGACGATCGTCTATGGCGCGGCCTGGGAGGGGCGTCCTCTCGAGCTCTTTTCGACGAGGACGGACAGCACCGAGTCGCGCCCGATGGGTCTGCCCTCGGCCGACGTCCTTTCGATTTCCTCCTCCGGCGAGATGGCGATTTCCATCGGCCGCCGCTACCTCACCGGGTTCGAGAGCACGGGCACGCTGGCGCGACTGCCGCTCGGCGGCGGCGGCGCGCCCCGGCCGATCCTCGAGAACGTCCAGGACGCCGATTGGTCGCCCGACGGAAAGACCCTGGCCATCACCCACGAAGTGGGAAACCGGCTGCGCGTCGAGTACCCGATCGGCAAGGTGCTCTACACGACGTCCGGCTGGGTGAGCAACGTCCGCGTGTCGCCCGATGGGCGTCTGGTCGCCTTCATCGAGCATCCCGAGCGCGGAGACAACGACGGCTTCGTGAAGGTCGTGGACACGGCGGGCAAGGTGCGCCTCACGGGCCCATACGCCAACACCGGGCTCGCGTGGTCGCCCCGCGGCGATGAAGTGTGGTCGAGCACTCCGATCACGGCCACGTCCCTTTCGGGCAAGAGCCGCGTTCCCTGGGATTCTCCCGGGAGCAACACGCTCCACGACATCGCGCGCGACGGAAGGATTCTCTTCTCTCATTACACGCCGCGCCGCGAGATCGTGGGTGTGGCGGCCGGCGAGGGTCGGGAGCGAAACCTGACGTGGCTCGACTGGTCGTTTCCCTCGGACATCTCGCGCGACGGCAAGGCGGTCCTGATCGACGAACAGAACCTCATCCCCATCGGGATCTACCTGCGCAAGCTGGACGGCTCTCCCGCCATGCGTCTGGGAGAGGGAAGGTCGTTCGCCCTGTCGCCCGACGGCCAGTGGGCGCTGATCGCCCGCAAACCCGCCAGCGGCGAGCTCACCCTCCTGCCGACGGGCCCGGGCGAACCCAAGCAGCTCCCCAAGAGCGACATCGCCTGTCAGTGGGCGAGCTTCTTCCCGGACGGGCGCCGAATTCTGATCTCGGGCAGCGAGCCCAACCGCGGGGTCCGACTGTTCGTCTGCGATCTGCCAAATGGAAAACCCCGCGCGATCACGCCGGAAGGCGTCAGCAGCCGTCTCTTCCATGCGATTTCGCCCGACGGCAAGGTCGTCGCCGCCACCGGTCCGGACCGCCGGATCGCGCTCTACCCGATCGAGCCGGGCGAGCCACGGTATGTGCCCGGGATGGACCCCGAAGAGGTCCCGATTCGGTGGACCGACGACGGGCGCTCGCTCTACGTCTGGCGCTCCTCCGCGCCCCCCGGCCGAATCGACCTGGTGAACGTCGAGACCGGACAGCGCCGACTCTGGAAGGAGTTCCGGCCTCCGGATCCGGCCGGTGTTCTGCAGGTGGGACCGATCGTGATCACACCCGACGGCAGCTCCTACGTGTACTCGTACCGCCGCGTGCAGGACGAGCTGTATCTGGCCACCGGCATCCGATAGTTGCCGGGCGAACACGACGGCGTCGGTAGACCAAACGAGCCCGCAACCGGAGGAGTGATGCCGCTCAGAGTGGGATTGATCGGGCTCGGGACGATGGGAACGGGCATGGCGAGCAATCTCGCGAAGGCGGGATTTCCGCTCGCCCTCGCCACGCGGACGGCCGCCAAGGCGCGGGCGCTGGCCTCGCAGCTCGCCGCTGCCAACCCTGCCGTTCGAGCCTACGACCGCTTCGAAGACGTCGGTCGGGCGTCCGATGTCATCGTCTCCTGCCTGCCCGACGCGCCGGAGGTCGAAGCCGTCCACCTCGGCGCCGCCGGCACAGCGGCCGGAGCGGCGCGCGGTTGCGTCGTGATCGATTGCTCGACGATCGCAGCCGAGTCTGCCCGCGCGATCGCAGAGCGGCTCTCCGAGCGCGGCATCGCGTTCCTCGACGCACCCGTCTCCGGCGGCCAGAAGGGAGCGCTCGAAGGGACTCTGACCTTCTTCGTCGGCGGCGACCCGGCGGCGCTCGAGAAGGCGCGGCCGGTCTTCGAGGCCATGGGCAAGCGGATCACACATCTCGGGCCCTCCGGATCGGGCCAGCTCGGCAAGGCCACCAACCAGATCATCGTCGCCGGCAACCTGATCGCGATCTCCGAGGGGATCGCGTTCGCCGCGAAGGTGGGGCTGCCGTTGCCGGCCTTGCACGAGGCGCTGCGGGCCGGGGCGGCCAACTCCTGGGCGCTCGAGGTGCTGGGCAAGAAGATGATCGAGCGCGACTTCAAGCCGGCATTCGCGATAAAGCACCAACAGAAAGACCTCGCGATCGTCCTGCGCACGGCCCGCGAGAAGGGAGTGCCGCTGCCCGGCTTGGCGCTCGTCCATCAGCTTCTTTCGGCGCTCGAAGCCCAGGGGCGGGGAGAGGACGGCACGCAGGCGCTGCTAACCCTCTACGAGCAGCTGCAAGGCCTGTAATCTTCGCTTAGGCGGTCCTCCCGAGACGGTGCGATTGCATCAGAGGCGCCTGCGCCTTTGGCTGGTAGCGTGATCGACGGGCCGGGCGCTCTACGGCGCGTCAGCCCGGGAGGTCACCATGAAAACGGGGATCGGTCTGACTCTTGCCGCGCTTCTTTTCGTCTCGTCGGCAGGCGCCCAGGAGAAAGCGGCGCCGCCAAGTCCCGGGTCAATGGCCGAGGAGTGCATGAAGCATTGCCGGCAGATGTCCGATGCCCGGCAGAAGGCGGCCGAAGCGCACAAAGCCCGCATGGAGAAGATGGACGCCACTTTCAAGGAAGTGCGCGCGCAGCTTGAAACCGCCAAGAGCGCACGCGGGGAAAAGAAGGTCGCCGCGCTCGAGGCGGCGCTCGAGAAGCTCGTCTCGTTTCACGAATCCATGCGAGACCAGATGGACGCCATGCCGCAGATGGGCCCCGGAATGATGATGGGCGGCCATCCCATGATGATGGGAATGGGGTCTTGCTGCCCCGGAATGGCCATGATGAGCGACTGCCCGATGATGAAGGGCGAGACTCCCTCGAAGAATTGAGCTTTCAAAGCCCGATCGCTTCGAGAAACTGCCCCGCGACGATCGGGGCGTCGTAGCGCGCGACGCGGCGCTGCCCCGCCGAGCCCAGGCGCCGCCTCTCGGCCTCGTCTCCGAGGAGCCGGCCGAGCGCGTCGGCAAGCGACGCAACGTCCCGCGGGGGAAGCAGGATTCCGCAGTCGACGACGACCTCCGGAACCGCGCCGGCCTGGCAGGCGACGATCGGGAGGCCCGCGGCCATCGCTTCGAGAAACACGATCCCGAAGCCCTCCTGGAGACTCGGCAGGCAGAAGACGTCCGCGCTTCGATACTCCTCGGCGAGGCGGTCGAACGGGAGATGCCCCAGAAAGGCGACGCGGTCTCCTAAACCGAGCGCGTCGGCCTGCTCTCGCAGGGCCTCGAGCTCGGGACCGGTCCCGACGACCCGGAGACTCGCCGGCGCCTTCAGAAGCATCATCGCGCGCAGGAGGTTCGCCACCTGCTTGCGGGGATAGAGGTGCGCCACGCAGAGAATCACCGCTTGGGAAGAGGCTCTCCGCGCCGCGGCTGCGAGCGCGGCCCCCCAGCGGGACAAGTCGATCGGCTCCGGCACGACGCGGATCCGATCCCGACCGACGCCGTAGTCCGCCGCGATTCGGTCGGCGGCGTAACCGCTCGTCGCGAGGACCCGGTCGGCGCGCCGCACGTGCAGCCTCTCGAAACGCGAGGCCAGACGCATCGAGAGCCGAGTCACGCCGCGCTCGAAGCGCAGCTCGTCCGCGATGACGCCCTTGATCGAGGCAATCCGTACCGCTCCTGGCGCCGAGACGAAGAGCCCGTCCAGATCGAAACCGACGATCGCGTCGTAGCGGGCCCGGCGCGCGGCGCGTCGTGCTTGCAGATTGAAGACCAGCCGCGAAAGTATCCCGGCCGAGTCGCCCCGCGGAGCAAGCAGCCGGACCCGATGCCCGGCTTCGACGAGCGCCTGTTGCAGCACGGAAATTCCGACGTACGTGCCGCTCCCGCCGCGCACGGTCGCCGGCGTGCCGGTGACGAACAGAAGGCGCAACATCCGCGCGCTCGGCGAGTGACGGAGAGCCTAGTGTCGTGTAACGGGAGTCCCGATAGCGGCGTTGGCCGTAGGGGCGGGGCTTGTCCCCGCCCGCGCGCGGCCGCAAGGGCCGCCCCTACAGAGCCGACGTGCGTCAAGACTTCGGTTACAAGACACTAGAGCTTCGCCAGGTAGAGCCCGGCCCAGAGCAGCGGGTGGATCAGCGCCCCGCCACGGGCTTGCTCCTGCGCCCAATCCCGAACGGCTCGCAGCGTAACGAGGTGCAGCGTGATCTCCTCTTCCGCCGTCGGTTCGCCTGCTCTCCGGACGCCGCGGGCGAGGAAGAAGGAGACCGTCTCCGATGCGAGGCCCGGCGAGCTCGGACCTCCGCCGAGAAACTCGAGAGTCGCCGCCTCGTACCCGGTCTCCTCGCGCAGTTCCCGCGCGGCGGCCTCGGACGGCTCTTCCGGAGCTCCCTCGTCGCCGACCAGCCCCGCCGGAAGCGAAACAACGCGCCCGCCGACCGGAGGCCGATACTCCTCGACCAGAAGGAGCTTCGCGTCCGGCGTGACGGCGACGACCATCACGCCCCCGGCCTTCCCCCGGCGTTCGACGTACTCCCACGAGCCCGTCTGCTTGAGAGAAAGGTGCCTGCCCTCGTAGAGAAGTCTCTCGCGCGAGTCGGCCGAAACGGTTTCCATGGCGTCTCCCGAAGGATCCCGGCGCATTTTCACTCTATCGTTCTATCGTTCTATGAATCGGCCTTCCCTTGGGAACCCTTCTTCGCGAGGCGCGCCTCGAGCTCCGTCGCCACGACTTCCGGCCCGAGCGCGAGCGTCCGCTCGACCCTCTGGTCCGCGAGAGGCGCCTCCCCCGCCTGTGCGGTCCAGTAGATGTGGGCGACCCGGCACGCCGTCGAGACGAGCTGCGTGCGCAGGGCCGCGAGGCCTGTGGAGGCGCCGGGGCGCCGGCGCAGGCGGTCGAACCAGACGAGCAGCTCCGCCTCCAGCTGCGCGGCATCCGCCGGAGGAACGCGATAGACCTTGCACAACGCGACGCGAATGATCTCCCTCGCGCTGCGAACGAGCGGCGTTTCCTCGCTTTGTGCGGCCATGGCAGTTTGCCTTCATGATACGGGAGACCAGGCCGGAGGCTCACCACGCCGAAACTCGCCGGAGGCGTTCGCCGCAATCGAAGCGTAGTGCCCGGATCCACCTTCCGATTCCGATATCCGAGCGGCGACGCGCGCGACGCCGCCGGTAGTTTCGAGAGCCGCAACCGGCCGTTCGATATGCCGGCCACGGGAGCGATTGGCCGGTTGAAGTCCGGCGCGATGCTTCAGAAGGTGCAGATCTTAGAGGCTCCCCTCGATTGAGCGCGGCCGATTGGCTCGGCCATTGCTATTCCAAGGGTCAGGCAGGAGAGGGACGATTGCGCACAGATACTCTGGCGAGGATCTAACTCTAATTGGCTCAATGACTAAATGCCATAAGAAGTCTCCGTTCCCAGGGCTCGTCGAGAACCTGCTGCCATTTTTTTGCACACGATGAAAGAAGAAACGACACTTCCGCGGCCCTTTGGCGACCACCTTCTCGTCGCCCAGCTCGGCGACGACCCGCTCGGAAGCGTCTACCGCGCCATCCACTCGGCCGACGAAAAGCGGTTCGTCCGGCTGCGCATCTTGCAGTCGGGCGAGCTCGCGCCGAGAGCGGTGCTCGCGGCCGTCCAGAAGCTGGAGGCCCGTCTTCCCGAGCTCGCACACGACGGGATCGTGAAGCGTCCGCAGTTTGGCACCGTCGGCGGAGTCCCGTACATGGCCTGGTACGAGACCGCGGGCTGGACGCTGGACCGAGTGCTCGCCATGGCGCGCACCGCGAAGGCGCCGGTCTCGACCGAGTACTCGCTGCTGCTCGGAGAGAAGATGCTCGAGGCAATGGAAGCGGCGACTCGTTTCCTCGACCGGGATCTGACGCCGCACGGCGCGCTGTGGCCCGGCTTCGTCTCGATTTCGAACGACGCCGAGGTGCGCATCGCCGGGTTCGGGCTCGCCCCGGCAATTCTGCCGGCGCTGCGCAAACCGCGCGTGTCGCGGGAGGTTGCGCCCTATATCGCGCCGGAAGCGCGCGACCGCAAGCGCGCCCTGGCCAACTCCGACGTCTATTCGCTCGGCATCATGTTGCTCGAGCTTCTGACCGGACGCCGCCCCGCGCTCGGCGCGCCGCTTCCGGAGCTGCGGGCAAGTGACCCCTTCTCGCAGGAGATCGGCGCCTTTCTCAAGATTGCGCTGGCGCCGCCCGAAGAGCGCTACGCGACGATCTCCGACATGCGGCGCGCGCTGCAGGAGACGATGACGGCCGCGCCGAAGCTGCTCTACCCGGCGGGCCTGGCGTTCTATCTCTACAAGCTGCTCAACCCCGAGAGCACCGGTGTGCCTCCCGCCGATGCGGACTCGACCAACCCGGTTGAGACGGAGCCGCGCCTGGCTGGCGGGCCGGACGCCGATGGCGAGATGGAGGTCGTCGTGACCCGTGTCCTCGAGGCTCCCGATGCGCCAGCCGCGGCGCGCCACGAGCCGGAGCCATTCGATCTGACTCCCGCCGAGATCGCGCAGGCGCTCGGCGATCCCTCCAACGATCCGGATTCGGAATCACTCGCTGCGGGACTTTCCGTCTTGGACTTGCCGGACTCGCTCTCCGAGAGGCCCGAGGCGTCACGGATCGATCCGGCGCTGCTCGAGGCGGCCCGGCCGCGGCGTCCCACTCGGGCGGGCGGGACTGGGGCGCTCCTGGTCATTGCCGGGGCGGTCTTCGGTCTGGCACTTCTGATCGACACCGAGAGAGCGCGCCGTCTTGCCGCACCGCCGTCTCCCCCGCCGGCCGCGGGTCCGATGTCGACCAACGCGCAGGCCGCGGAATCGCCTTTGCCGCCGACGCTCTCCACGGAAGAGCCGGCGCCTCATTCGCCCGCCCTGGCGCCCGTCCCGCTGGCCGCCTCCGACCCCTCGGCCGCGACGGCAGTCGTTCCACCCGCGACGCACGGGGGCGCGACGCGCGCGTCCTCCCGTGCCCAGCGACGCGAGTTGGAGGGCACTCGCCGGGGCGCCGAAGACCTTCGGTTCCAGGCCGCCCTCGCGCGGATCGCTGCACAGCGAGTCGAGAGCCCCGAGATCGCCCCCGAGTCCTTCCAGGAGGCGAGCGACCGTGAACACGAAGGCGAGACCCTCTTCCGGCAGGGCCAGTACGATGCCGCCCGCGACGCGTTCGAGGAAGCCGCCCGCCTCTATCGCGAGGCCGAAACGCTTTCGCACGAGGAGCGTGTGCGGCGGGTGAAGCTCTCCTCCGCCCCATAAGACACGACCCCTGGCCCGTCATCCCGGGATTCTGGGCGAGCCGTTTCCCCTGCTAACATCGCCTGCCTCCGCGCGGGAACGCCCGCGCGCCGCGAACCGTTTGCAATAGTGAGGAAGATGCACCAGATCGAGCCCGCCCGTTTGAAGCCCGGCCTGACGCACGAGACCCTGCCCGGGCCTCGGCCGGGCGAGGCGCCGCCGGGCGCCTCGAGGACGATCCGAGGCAGGGCGCTCATCTTCTGGGACCCGAAGACACCTGGCCGCAAGCTCGACGCGATCGATACCGACCAGATCACGCCGACGACCGACTGCGTCTCCGAAAGCCTCGAAACCCTCGACCACCGCTGGAAGGAAGGTGCCTTCCGCCACATCATGCCGGGCTTTCGAAAGCGCGTGCACTCCGGCGAGACGTTTCTGATCGCCGGAGAGCGATTCGCCATCGGCTCTTCGCGCGAGATGAGTCCGGCGGGACTCAAGGGGGTTGCCGAGGAAGCCGGCCTCGACCTGGTCGTCGTTTGCGGGAACAACATGGGAGACATCTTCCGCCGCAATGCCTTCAATCTCGGGCTGCACGTCGTGCAGAGCCCGGAGGCGGTGGCCGACGCGCGCGACGGCGACGCCTTCGCCTTCGACCCCGAGACACGCCAGCTCTCCAACGAGACTCAGGGGCGAACCTACGATCCGGTTCCCTTGACGTCCAAGGAGGAGGAGATCCGCCGGGGCGGCGGCATCTTCGCCATCGGGCGGCGGGAGTTCCAAGAGTCTGCCGCGCGCCGCCCCGAGATCGCCTGGCCCGACCCCGAGACCGCGCGCCGCATGACGACGACCGAGCAGATCGTCTGGGCGCATCGCGTGGACAAGGACGCCCGGGTGGCTCCCGGTGCGACCATCCGCGTCTATGCCGACCTGCTGCCGGCCTCCGACGGCACGGCCCCCTTCGCGATTCACACTTTCAACCAGATCACCCTCGGAAACACGATCCATCCGCGCCAGGCCGCGATCGCCAACGACCACTTCGTCTTCACCGGCCACGAGACCGACGACAAGCAGACGGCGATCGGACGGGACTTCGCGCGGCGGCACGGGATCGAACGGCCCTACTATGCGACGCCGGGCGACGGAATCTTTCACTTCTACTTCCCCGAACAGGGGCTCGTCCTGCCGGGTCAGTTCATTCCGGGCGCCGACTCGCACAGCCGCGCCTATGGCGCCTATGGCGCCCTCGGCTTCGGCGTGGGTTCCACCACTCTGGGCTTCGGCTGGGCGACGGGCTACGTGTACTTCACGCTCGCCAAGCAGCGCCGCGTCGTCTTCAGGGGCCGCCTCCAGCCCTGGGTGTCGGGCAAGGACATCGTGCTCGAGCTGCTGCGCCGCTGGGGACCCCAGCAATCGCAGGGAATGTCGGTCGAGTTCGTGGACGCCGAACGGCAGCTTCCGATCGCTTACCGCAACACGATCGCCAACATGATGGCCGAGGCCGAGGCCTCCAATGGCATCTTCGCGCAGGATGAAACGACGCAGGCGTGGTACCGCGCAAAAGGGATCACGGAGCTTCCCTATCCGCGCGTCGTGCCCGGATCCGACGCCGTCTACGAGATCGACGAAACCCTCGCCCTCGGCGAGATCGCACCGATGATCGCCAAGCCTTTTTCCCCCGGCAACGCCTATCCGGCCGAGGAGGTCGCGCGCGAGCGGCTGACGTTCGACAAGGCGTTGATCGGCTCCTGCACCAACGGCAGCTACGACGATCTGCTGCAGGCCGCACTCGTGATGCGCGCCGCGCGGGAGCGGGGCTTTCAAAGGGTCGTTCGCGCCTTCGCGATCTTCCCGGGCTCGGGCGGCGTCGGAAAACAGATCGAAAGCCCGGACCCGCGCCTGGCCGGAGAATCGATCGCGGAAGTCTTTCGCTCCGCGGGCGGCGAGATCCGGCAGTCCTGGTGCGGTCCCTGTTTCGGACAGGGGCCCGACGCCCTGACCGCAGGACAGCGCGCCATAACGTCTTTCAATCGAAACTGGCAGAACCGGATGGGTGTCGGGGGGGAAGGATACCTGGCCTCGCCGGCCGTTGTCGCCGCCTCGGCTCTGATCGGCTACATGGCACCGCCGAGCGAGCTCGGTTTGAAGTGGGAGGCTGAGCGGTTCGGAGTCTGACCGCCCGGTAATTCAGAAACGAGCCGTCTCACTCTCGAAGAGGATTCCCTCTCCTCCCGAGGGGGGAGAGGGGTAGGGTGAGGGGGGCCGCTCTCAAGACAAGCGATCTCTTGCCTAAGGCCGCAGCATCTCCCTCGAGATGACGGGAAGGTACGTCCCCGTCTCTTCACGGCGCCACCAGGCGCCCGTCCGCCGGCGAGCGGCAAAGTCCGTGAAACGGTAGTCGTCGAGCAGGGCGCGGATGTAGCGCGGTGGGTGATCGGGAAACGGGTTCTCGGCGAGCAGCCCGAGAACCGGCGGCGACCCCTCGAGCAGACGACCGACCAGTCGCAGCAGCCACGGGCTCTCCTCGGCCGAGCCCAAGGCCGCGAACCACATCTGCCAGTCCAGCCGAGGCTGGTGCGGAGCGACGAACCTCGGCCGGCGCGACGGATCGCCCGGCTTCCACCGGAACGCGTAGGGACGCCAGGTCCGCCGGTCGTCGCTTCCTTCCAAGCGGATCTCCGGCCGCGAGGTCGTCATCACGGAGAAGAGGCCGTACGTGTTCACGCTGCGAAAGGGCGCGATCACGCGCGCGACTCGGACGATCGGCACCGGAAACGACTGGGGCCGCGCGAGCATCGCGATCATCTGCGCCCCGCTGACTAGAAGCACCACGCCGGCAAGGAGCACCACGATCGGTCGCGGCCAGCGGTGGCGCCCTTGTTCTTGGATTCCCGCACCGTCTCCTTTGCGCCGCCTCCAGCGCTCGGCAAACGCGGCGTCATCGAGCAGGGTCACCGCGAGCGCGATCGCCAGCAGATTGAAGAAGGCGTAGTTGCCGGTCCCGGCGATCACGATCTGCAGAAATACGAGCGCCCCGAAGGCGAAGAGCCGCAGCCGCCGCGGCGCGAAGATCAGGAATGGGACACCGAGCTCGATGCCGAACATCACGGCGCAGGAGAGCGCCTGAAACCACCCCGGAAGCTGGTGCGCGAACCAGGCGGTCCACGGAGGCAGGGGCTGCGTTTCGTAGTGGTAGCGCAGCGCCGAGAGGCTCCGCCAGGCCGGATCGCCGCTTGCGAGCTTCGCGTAGCCCGAGGCGAACATGAGTCGAAACAGGAGCCAGCGCACGAGAAAAAGCACCGTCGGCGACGGCCCCGCCACCGCCCGGGAAAGCCGCAGGCCCCTCGGCGCGAGCAGGATCGCGAGCAGTCCCGTCTCGAGCAGGAGGGAGTCCCACTGGAATTCCAGGAACACCTGGCCCGCAACCGAGAGCGAGAGATAGAGCACCCAACACGAAAGCAGACTCCAGGCCGGCGCGAAGCCGGCCACGACGGACAGCGAAGCCGCGGCGCCCACGCCGCAGAGCAGGTTGAGGAATCGGTCGCTCGTGTCGAGCCAGCAGAGCGTCGGAAGGAGATCGAAGCGCGCGCCTCCCGTCTGGGCGCGCACCGCATCGAGGAATTCGCCGACCGGCAAGATCCCGCGGGATCCGATGAGACCGGCGACCTGAATCCAGAGCGAGACGAAAGCCGCGAGGTAGCAGACACCGACGAGACGCAGAAAGAGATCGCTCGAGATCCGATACTCCGGTCTCTCGATCCGGTCCCCCCAAAACACGCGCGTGGCGGCAGAGGCGCCGCGCCGGTGCCGCGCGAGGAAGCGGTACGCGAGCTCCGAAATGCCGGAAAAGCCCGGGAGCCGGCGGTACGCCGACAGCAGCCAACGCCGGCCCGGAGCCGCGGCGAGCGCGAGAAAGACCGCGCGCGCCCCCTCGAACACTTCGCCGGTGGGCAGCACGAGTTGGACCGACCGGGCGAAGGCTTCGGGCGGGATCTCCGGAAAGCGTGACGCAACTTCCACAGAGGGGGCGTAGTCAACGGCATCGCCCGTTTCCGACTCCCAGCGCCGAATCCACCGGCGGCAAAAGCCGCAGTCGCCGTCGAAGATCATCAAGGGCTTCGGCGGCGGCGCGGCGACGCGGAGCGACTCGGCCATGCGCGCAGAGTCTAAGGCCGCCCCCCACACAGGGACGGCGCATCCCCGGCAACACGGGCTCGACGGGGCCGGCCCACCCGGCGCCGTCCCGAAAAAAAGGGGGCTTCCGGAATACCCCTGCCCGTTCCAACGCTTTTCAAGTCAAAATGTCGCCCGCTCGGGCGGGAACGAAGGTTGTCAAGAGCGGTGCTGAGGGAGAAACACGATATGAGACTGGCTTCCAACACGGTCCCCCTTCTGCTTTGCGGCGGCTTCTTCACAGCGGCCCTCGCCGGTTTGCCTGCGCAATCGCAGGAACCGCAGCGGGACGAGTACGGCGCACCCGTCGACTCCCAGGCCGAACGCGACCAGTACGGCGAGGTCCGGCAGACGGTGGCCCGGATCTCGGACATCGCGGGAACGGCCTCCTACGCGCGGGGAGACGATCCCGACAACTGGCAGGCGGCGGACCGAAACGTTCCCGTCACGCTCGGCGACCGCCTGTACACCGGAAAGCGCAGCCGCGTCGAGTTGCAGGTGCAGGGCGGCAACTTCGTGCGCATCGGATCCAACACCGATCTCGCGGTCCTGAACCTGAACGACGACACGAAGCAGTTCGCCGTCAAGGCCGGGGTCGGCTCCTTCCAGATCCTCCAGCTCGACGAGAACGACGTCTTCGAGGTGGACACGCCCAATTCGGCCGTCACGATCGAACGGCCGGGCGATTACCGGGTGGACGTCGACGCCGACGGAAACACGCGGGTCTCCGTGCTCGAAGGCCAGGCGAGCGTCGCCTCGGGCGGCGGCTCGGTTTCGCTCGGACGGGGCGACGCGATGCGGATCGACGGAATCGATTCGCCGCGCTACGACGTCGCCGGGATCCGCCGGGCGGACGGCTGGGACCGTTGGGTCGGCGAACGCCAGGGTCGGATCTCCGGCTCGCATTCCGCGCAGTACGTCAGCACGGACGTGGTCGGTGTCGCCGACCTCGACGAGGCCGGCCGCTGGGACAACATTCCCGAGTACGGCCGGGTCTGGTCGCCCACGGCCGTCGCGGTGGACTGGGCGCCCTACCGCGCCGGTCACTGGATCTGGCAGGACCCGTGGGGGTGGACCTGGGTGTCGTCGGAACCCTGGGGCTGGGCGCCCTACCACTACGGCCGCTGGGTCACGTGGTCCTCGCGCTGGTTCTGGGTGCCGGTCGCGCCGCGCGCGCAATTCGTGACGTACTCTCCGGCGCTCGTCGCCTTCGTGGGCGGAGGACCCGGCGGATCCACCACGGTCGCCGTGGGAGGTTTCGTCGGCTGGTTCCCGCTGGCTCCGCGCGATCCCTTCCTGCCGTGGTGGGGACGGCGCGCGACGAACGTCAGCGTCAACGTGACCAACGTCACGTACGTCAATCGGACGCATGTCACGGTCGTCAACCAGAACACCTTCGTGTCGGGCGGCATCGTGACCAACAACTTCGTCCGGGACAAGGTCGTGCTGCGCGACGTGGCGGCCGCGCCGGTCGTGCGCGGAGTTCTGCAGGTCGTGCCGACGCGCGAGTCTCTTCGCGTCGCCGCGCGCCCCGGCCTGCCCCGGGGGATGGCCCCTCCGGCGTCCATCGTCGCCCGCTCCGTCGTGGCGCGCGTGGCTCCGCCTCCGGCGCCTCCGAGCTTCCAGCAGAAGCTGACCGTCATTCAAGAGAACCGCGGGGCGCCGGTCGCCGCCGCCGCCGCTGCGGAGATTTCCGTGCGGAACCGCGGGAAAGCCCAGGCCATCACCGCCGTTCGCCCCGTGACGGCGGACTCCGGGCGCATGACGCTCGCGCCGCAGGCTCCCGCTCCGGGCCAGCCCGCGCGGCCCTCCGCCTCGCCGGCCCGCGCCGCTGTCCCGGTCGCTCCGGTGCGGGGACGCGAGATGGCCACGACCGATCGGCCGGTCGCCTCGGCTCCCGTCGTCGCGCCACGCGCGCCTGCCGCGCCTGCCGGTCAGCGGCCGGAATCTCGCGCGCCCGCTCCCGCTCCGGCCATGCGCGAATCGTCTCCGGTCCCGGCGATGGAAGGCGGCCGGCCGGCGCGTATCGAAAGACCCACGCCTCGGGCAGCCAATCCGGCCGAGACGGCGGCGCCGAGAGACGGGCAGCAGAACTCGCAGGATCGCGCCAGGGTCCCTCCGCCTGCGTCGCGTCCACCGGTCGAGCGACCCGCCGTTGCGCCCCCGCCGACAGTCGCGGCGCCGCCCGATCGCGGGCGCGAACGCCCGACCCCGGAGACCCAGGACCGATCAAACTCTCGCTCCCAGGAGCGAGTCCAGAGCCCTCCTCCCGCGCATCCAACCGTCGGGCGGCCCGCGGCGCCTCCCGAACGCCCGACCGTCGAGCGTCCCCCGACCCAGCCGCCCGACAGAGGGAACCACCGTGAGCGGGAGAGGGTCGAGGCAACGCCCCCGCCGAAGAACAACCAACGTCCCGCGCCTGCGGTCACACCCAATCGCGACCGGCAGGCGGAACGTCCGGAGAAGAAGCCGGAGAAAACCAGGACGCCGAGCGACAAGGAGCGCGACCGCAACTGAGGGCGACGGTCTGAGCTCCCACGAGAGGACGACCCGGGAGGCGGCGCGCTCGGCTCCGCCTTTCCACAACGCCCGGGGCGTCATTCCGGCGGCGCGCGCCAGTATGGAACCCAGCGGCTGCCCGAGGCGGGCGTTCCACTCGGCGACCGCGGCGTTGTAGAGCTCGCGGCGGTCGACGATCTGGCTATCGAGCTTGGAGATCCGCGCCTGCAGCTTGCGGAAGCTCGGCGCCTTGAGCCAGGGCGACGACACTCGAGGAGCGCAGGGCTGGGGTAGCCACGTCCGAACATCGTGGCCGAGCGTTGGGCTCGACAATATAAGACACTTTGAATCAGTAGTTTATGATGTATCGGAATATTGACTTTCTCGTATAGATTCAATAACATCGCTAGCATGGAACGCAAACCGAGGACCGCATGAGCGCTACCGATCCCGCCTTCCTGGAGCTCACACAGCGTGAGTACAAGGCCGGCTTCGTCACGGACATCGAGTCCGAGAGCGCCCCTCCCGGATTGAACGAAGACATCATCCGGCTGATCTCCGCTAAGAAGCAGGAGCCGGCGTGGATGCTCGAGTGGCGGCTCAAGGCCTTCCGCCACTGGCTCACGCTGAAGGAGCCGACCTGGCAGAACGTCCACTACCCGCCGATCGATTACCAGTCGATCGTCTACTACTCAGCGCCCAAACGCCGCGGCGACGCACCGAAGAGTCTGGACGAGGTGGATCCGAAGCTGCTCGAGACGTACGAGAAGCTGGGCATTCCACTGCGCGAGCGCGGAAAGCTCGCCGGCGTGGCCGTGGACGCCGTCTTCGACTCGGTTTCGGTCGCAACGACCTTTCGCGAGCAGCTCGCCAAGGCCGGCGTCCTCTTCTGCTCCTTCTCCGAAGCGGTCCACAACCATCCCGAGCTCGTTCAGAAGTACCTCGGCTCGGTCGTGCCGTACACCGACAACTTCTTCGCGACACTCAACGCCGCCGTCTTCTCCGACGGCTCCTTCTGCTTCGTGCCCAAGGGCGTGCGCTGCCCGATGGAGCTCTCGACTTACTTCCGCATCAATTCCGCCAACACTGGCCAGTTCGAGCGGACGCTGATCATCGCGGAGGAGGGCGCCTACGTCTCCTATCTCGAGGGCTGCACCGCCCCGATCCGGGACGAGAACCAGCTTCACGCCGCGGTCGTCGAGCTCGTCGCGCTGGAAAACGCCGAGATCAAATATTCGACCGTCCAGAACTGGTACCCCGGCGACGCCAACGGCAAGGGCGGCATCTACAACTTCGTGACCAAACGAGGCAAGTGCGCCGGCCGGCGCTCGAAGATCTCCTGGACGCAGGTCGAGACGGGCTCCGCCATCACCTGGAAGTACCCGAGCTGCATCCTGCTCGGCGACGACTCGATCGGCGAGTTCTATTCCGTGGCCGTGACCAACAACTACCAGCAGGCGGACACGGGCACCAAGATGATCCACATCGGCAAGAACACGAAGTCGACGATCGTGTCCAAGGGGATCTCCGCCGGACACGGCCAGAACACCTACCGCGGCCAGGTCAAGATCCTCGGCAAGGCGGACAATGCCCGGAACTACTCGCAGTGCGATTCGCTGCTGATCGGCGATCGCTGTGGCGCGCATACGTTCCCCTACATCGAAGTGAACAACTCGACGGCGCAGATGGAGCACGAGGCTTCCACTTCCAAGATCGGCGAAGACCAGATTTTTTACTTCCAGCAGCGCGGGATCTCACCCGAGGAAGCGGTCAACATGATCGTCAGCGGCTTCTGCAAGGTCGTCTTTCGAGAGCTGCCGATGGAATTCGCCGTGGAGGCGCAGAAGCTGCTGGGGGTGTCGCTGGAGGGGTCGGTCGGATAGAACCAGGCTGTCAGCCGTCAGCTGTCAGCGGTCAGCCAGACCGGATCGAAGGCTCGGCTGATAGCTGAGAGCCGAGAGCTCAAAGGAACTCGAAGTGAAGAACGCGCTATTGGAAATCCGAGACCTCCACGCCTCGGTGGCGGGCAAGGAGATCCTCCGCGGCGTTGACCTCACGGTGAACCCGGGCGAGGTGCACGCCATCATGGGCCCGAACGGCTCGGGCAAGTCGACGCTCGCGCACGTGCTCGCGGGGCGCCCCGGCTACGAAGTCACGAAAGGGGCGGTCCTCTATAGGGGCCGGGACTTGCTCGCCATGAAGCCGGAGGAGCGCGCCCGCGAAGGCGTCTTTCTCGCGTTTCAGTACCCGGTCGAGATCCCCGGCGTCTCGAACGTCTACTTTCTGAAGAACGCCCTCAACGCCATCCGGAAGCATCGGGGGTTGCCCGAGCTCGACGCGATCGATCTGCTTCAGCTCACCAAAGAGAAGGCGAGGCTCGTGCAGATCGACGAGGAGCTCGTCAAGCGGCCGGTCAACGAGGGATTCTCGGGCGGCGAGAAGAAGCGTAACGAGATCTTTCAGATGGCGGTTCTCGAACCCGTGCTCGCGATTCTCGACGAGACGGACTCGGGGCTCGACATCGATGCCCTCAGGATCGTCGCTTCGGGCGTCAACGCCCTGCGCTCGCCCGAGCGTTCGATGATCGTCGTGACTCACTATCAGAGGCTCCTGAACTACATCGTTCCCGATTTCCTGCACGTGCTGGTCGAGGGACAGATCGTGCGCTCGGGCGGCAAGGAGCTCGCCCTCGAGCTCGAGGAGAAGGGCTACGCCTGGCTCGAGAAGGAGCCGGCCGCCGTGCCGGCGCTGCCCGTCTGACCATGGAAGCCGTCGCCGAAGAGACAGGGTACGTCCCGAACTTTTCCGAGTTCGAGGCCAACCGCGCGGGCGAGCCGGCGTGGCTGGCGGACTTGCGGCACGCGGCCATCACGCGCTTCACGCAGCTCGGGTTCCCGACGGCCAAGGCCGAAGACTGGCGCTCCACCGGCGTCGGGCCAATCATCGCCACGCCCTGGGCCCTCGCCCGAACGGGCCAAGGGCAGCCGGCTCTCGAAGCCGCCCGCCCGCCGGCCGGCGTCCGCGTGGCGCGCTTGCGAGACGTCCTGGCGAAGGAGCCGGAGATCCTGCGGGATCGCCTCGGCAAGATCGCCGGGTTCGCGAGCAACGCCTTCGCGGCCTTGAACACCGCGTTCTTCGAGGACGGGCTCCTGGTCGAGATCGCGAGCGGCGCCATGGTCGAGACACCCCTCGAGATCCTCTTCGAGTCCGTGGGCTCCACCGAGCCCGCCGTCTCGCATCCGCGCTGCCTCATCGTGGCCGGCGCGCGGAGCCAGGCGGCCGTCGTCGAGCGATACACGGGAGACGGGAGCTACTTCCAGAACGCCGTGACGGAGATCCTCCTCGAGGAGGGCGCCGTCCTCTCGCATTACAAGCTGCAGCAGGAGGACACCGCGGCCTTTCACGTTCAGACGATTGCGGTCCGGCAAGACCGAGCTTCGCACTTTGCGTCGCACAACATCGCTCTGGGAGCCGCGTTGGCGCGCACCGACATCCGGGTCGAGCTCGACGGCGAGGGCGGCGAGTGCGAGCTCTACGGCCTCTATCTCGGCGCCGGGAAGCAGCACCTCGACAACCACACGACGATCGATCACGCCATGCCGCATTGCGTCAGCCGCGAGCTCTACAAGGGGATCCTGGACGGCAAGGCACGCGGCGTCTTCCACGGAAAGATCATCGTCCGGCCCGGAGCCCAAAAGACCGACGCCATGCAAACCAACAAGAACCTGCTCCTCTCGAAGGAAGCGCTCGTCAACTCGACGCCGGCGCTCGAGATCCTCGCCGACGACGTCAAGTGCAAGCACGGCTCGACGATCGGCCAGCTCGATGCGAATGCGCTCTTCTACCTGCGGTCTCGCGGCATCGGCGAGGAGGAGGCCCGCCGGCTTCTGACATATGCCTTCGCTGCCGACGTCGCCGAGCGGATCCGGGTCCCCTCGGTTCGGGCCGCCGTCGAGGGCGTGCTGGGGCTGCGGTTGGGCGGCAGCGTGAAGGAGGTCCTCCCGTGAGCACGGCCATTTCTCCCGCCGCAGCGCCGCCGAGCGCGGCATTCGATGTTGCGGCGATTCGAAAGGATTTCCCGATCCTGAAGCGCCGGATTCACGGCAAGCCGCTCGTGTACCTCGACAATGCGGCCACGACACAAAAGCCGCTCGCGGTCATCGACGCCGAGCGGGACATCTACGAGCGTTCTTACGCGAACATCCATCGGGGTGTGCATCTGCTCTCCGTGGAGGCCACCGACGCCTACGAAAAGGCCCGCGAGAAGGCCCGCGACTTCCTTCATGCGAGGGAGTCGAAAGAACTCGTCTTCGTGCGCGGCACGACCGAGGCGATCAACCTCGTGGCCGCCTCCTACGGGCGGCAAAACGTCGCCGCGGGCGACGAGGTCCTGATCACCGCGATGGAGCATCACTCGAACATCGTGCCGTGGCAGCTCCTGTGCGAGGAGAAGGGGGCGCGCCTTTGCGTCGCCCCGATGAACGAGCGGGGAGAGCTCCTGCTCGAGGAATTCGCCCGGCTCCTCTCGGACCGGACGAAGATCGTGGCGGTCCCCCACATCTCAAACGCCCTCGGCACTCTCAATCCGGTCCGGGAGATTGTCCGGTTGGCGCACGAGAAAGGGATCCCCGTTTTGGTGGACGGCGCGCAGGCGGCGCCGCGGCTCCCGATCGACGTTCAGGAGCTCGATTGCGACTTCTACGCCCTCTCGGCGCACAAGATGTATGGCCCCTCCGGCGTCGGCGTTCTCTACGGCAAGTCGAAGTGGCTGGCCGCGATGCCTCCGTACCAGGGAGGTGGCGACATGATCAGCTCGGTGACCTTCGAGAAGTCGAGTTGGAACGTCCTGCCTTACAAGTTCGAGGCGGGCACGCCCAACATCGCGGGCGTGATCGCGTTCGGCGCGGCGATCGATTACTTGCAGACCCTCGGCATGGCGGCCATCGCGCGGCACGAAGACGCCCTGCTCGCCTCAGCCACACAGCGCGTCTCCGCCATCCCGGGCGTCCGGCTGATCGGCACCGCGAAGGAGAAGGCCGCGGTCCTCTCGTTCACGATCGAAGGGGTCCACCCACACGACATCGGCACCGTGCTCGACCGCGAAGGCGTCGCCGTGCGCACCGGGCACCACTGTGCGCAGCCGGTCATGGACTTCTTCCGGGTGCCCGCGACGGCGCGCGCGTCCTTCGGCCTCTACAACACTCACCAGGAAGTCAACGCCCTCGTGGCCGGGCTCCACGAGGTCAAGAGGATGTTCGCATGAGCGGCGCCGGCGATCTGCGCGACCTGTACCAGGAGGTCATTCTCGACCACGGCAAGCGGCCGCGAAACTTCCGGGAACTCCCGGACGCGAACCGCCACGCCGAGGGGTACAACCCCCTCTGTGGCGACCGCGAGACCATTTATCTGAAGCTCGACGGCGACGTCGTGCGTGATGCTTCGTTTCAGGGGGCCGGGTGCGCGATCTCGACCGCCTCCGCCTCCATGATGACCGAGAGCCTGAAGGGAAAGAGCCGGCCGGAAGTGGAGGCTCTGTTCGAGAAGTTTCACGACCTCATCACGGGAGGGCGAAAGGCCGCTCCCGGCGGTCCGGCGCTCGGCAAGCTCGAGGTTTTCTCCGGCGTGCGCGAGTATCCGGTGCGAATCAAGTGCGCCACCCTCCCGTGGCACACGATGAAGGCCGCGCTCGCCGGGGGCGCCCGGACCATCTCGACCGAGGACGGCGCCGAGGCCTTGCCGCGCGAACAGCCGACCACCGAGAGCCTGCCGACGGAGGAAGCGCCATGAGAATGCAGAAGGAAGTCACGACGACCCGCGAGATCGAGGCGAAGGAGATCCCGAGCGGCATGGCCATCCGAATTCCGGAGGGCACGCCGCTCACGCTCACACAGTCGCTCGGCGGAAGTTTCACCGTCGTGACGCCCTACGGTTACATGGCGCGCGTCGAGGGCCAGGACGCCGACGCCATCGGCGAGGAGTCGGTGACCCCCGAGGCCGAGGCGGCCGGCGACAGGTCGGTGGAAGAGCTCTGTTGGGATCAGTTGAAGACCTGCTTCGATCCGGAGATCCCGGTGAACATCGTGGATCTGGGCCTCGTGTACAAGTGCGAGGTGACGGCGCTTCCCGACGGCGGCAACAAGGTGGAGGTCCGCTTCACGCTGACGGCCCCCGGGTGCGGCATGGGCGATGTGCTCCGGGAGGACATGAAGGGCAAGCTCCTCGCGGTGCCAGGCATCAAGGAAGCGGACGTTCAGGTGCTCTTCGACCCGCCCTGGAACATGAGCATGATGTCGGACGCGGCGAAGCTGCAGCTGGGGATGATATGACCGCGCGAACCGCGGTCGTGCTCGGCACAGTTTTGGATCCCGCACGGCCGGGGCACGAACGGAGGGACCGCCGATGAAACTCTCCTCGCAGGAAGAATACGGACTGCGTTGCCTGCTGCGCGTGGGGCGCGACGGTACGGAGGGCAGCGTGACGATTCCGCAGCTCTCGCGCTCGGAAGGGATCACGGAGCCGAACGTCGCCAAGATGATGCGGGTACTGCGGCAGGGAGGCTTCGTGCAGTCGACGCGCGGACAGTCCGGCGGCTATGCGCTCGCCCGGCCGGCCGAGCAGATCCCTCTGGGCGAGGTGCTCGCGTGCCTCGGCGGGCGCATCTACGAGCCGGCCTTCTGCGACTCGCACACGGGCATCGAGCGGCTCTGCACGCATATGACCGACTGCTCGATCCGCTCGGTCTGGAGGAGGGTCCAGCAGGCCGTGGACCAGGTGCTCCAGAAAATCACGCTGCGGGACCTTCTCGGCTCCGAGGAGGAGATGAACGCCTTTCGCCCCCGCCCCGGGGCGCCGACGCTGCCGATCGCTCCGTCGCACCCGTAGCGGCTTCCTCTCTCACCTCAAGGCCCGTTTCACGCGCTCGCCGATCTCCCCTCCAGTCGCTCGGCCAGCTCTGAGACCTTGCTGGCCGTGAAACGGCAAATAGCTGTTGTCGGCATCCTCGGCGACGGAGGCGCGCGTCGCGGCGAGCGCCACCCTCGGGCGGGTGCAGGTCGGTGTCGAGGTTCTCCAGGCGCAGCAGGTCCGGGTCGTTTCGCGCCGCTTCGTCCGCCGCCGCGCCCATCCGGTCCACGGCGATGCCCGGCATTCCGCGCAGCCGGTACACTCCGGCCCGTCGGTCCCGCATCGACGCGGGATTATCCGGCGGAAGGCCGCGCAGACGGCCCGAAATTGCCGCCGGAAAGCCGGCGCGATCGGTCAATAATCCCTCGCGATGCGGATTCTCTTCCTCGCGGCGGAAGCGGCGCCCCTCGTCAAGGTCGGAGGCCTGGCCGACGTGGCCGGGTCGCTGCCGAAGGCGCTGCGTGAGCTCGGCCATGACGTCCGCGTCGCGATCCCCGGCTACGGGGCGATCGACTGGGAGCGCTGGCGGCCGGAGCCCGTCGCGAGCTTCCTCGTCCCGCACCGCGGCGGCGCACAGAAGGCCGACATCTACCTCGCGGACCAGGACGTCTACCTGGTCTGCGGGCCGCCGATCCCCATGCACCAGGGCGTCTACGGCGCTTCGATCGCGGAGGACGGCCCCAAGTTTCTCTTTTTCTCACTCGCGGCGCTTTGGACGTGCGGAACGCTCGGCTGGAAGCCCGACATCGTGCACGCCAACGACTGGCACACGACACCCGCCGTCTACTGGCTCGCCGCCTCGGGCCGGCGCGACCCCTTCTATCGCTCGATCGGGACGCTGCTGACGATCCACAACCTCCCGCACATGGGAAAGGGAGCGGGGCCGTATCTGGGCGACTACGGCCTGACGACCTCTCCGGCGATGGAGGCGCTGCCACCCGACCTGCGCGACTCGCTGCTCGGCCTCGGGATCGTGTCGGCCGACTTTCTCTCGACGGTCTCCCCCACCTACGCCCGCGAGATCCGCACGCCCGAAGGGGGCCACGGCCTGGACGGCGCGCTGCGCGCCCGCGAAGACCGCTTGGCCGGGGTCTTGAACGGCATCGACACGAAGGTCTGGAACCCCGCGACCGACCGCGCCCTCGCCGAGCGTTTCGACATCGACTCCCTCGAGAAGCGCGCGGCCGCCAAGTCCGCCCTCCAGCACGAAGCGGGCCTCGCGCGCGGGGAGCGGATCCCGCTGGCGGCCGTCGTCTCCCGGCTCGATCCGCAGAAGGGCCTCGACATCGCCGTGCCTGCCGTCTGGCGGTGGCTGGCCGCGGGCGGGCAGTTCGTCCTGCTCGGCACCGGCGACGCCGCGCTCGAGCGCGAGTATGCGGCCATGGAAGGGGAGCGGCCGGGGCAAGCCAGCGTGCGCCTGCGCTTCGACGCCGACTACGCTCACCGCATCTACGCCGGCGCCGACCTCGTCCTCATCCCGTCCCGCTACGAGCCGTGCGGCCTGACCCAGATGATCGCGATGCGCTACGGCGCGGTCCCGGTGGCGCGGCGCACGGGCGGCCTCGCCGACACGGTCGTGGACGCCGGGGATCCCGGCGGCACCGGCCTCATGTTCGATGAGCTTGCGCCCGAGGCGCTCTGGGACGCTCTGGAGCGGGCGCTCGAGGTGTACTCTGATCCGCCGCGGTGGGCACAAATGCAGCGGCGCGGCATGCAATGCGACTTCTCGTGGCGGCGCTCGGCGCGCGAGTACGAGAAGCTCTATCGGTTGGCGAAAGCCGCCCACGCGGCCGGATCATGAATCATCCGAGCTCCCGATGAAGACGCGAGCGGTCATCCTGGCCGGCGGCGAGGGCTCCCGATTGGGGGTCTTGACCGACAAGCGCGCCAAGCCGGCCGTACCCTTCGCCGGCAAGTACCGCATCATCGACTTCACGCTCTCCAACTGCGCCAACTCCGGGATCACCGACGTCATGATCCTGACGCAGTATCGCCCCCACTCGTTGAACGAGCACATCGGCAACGGCCGCCCGTGGGACCTCGACCGCACCTTCTCCGGCGGCGTCCAGATCTATCCCCCCTACCGCGGGCGCCTCGTCACCGACTGGTACAAGGGGACAGCCGACGCGATCACCCAGAACCTCTCCTTCGTCGAGCGGGGCCATCCGGATCTGGTGCTCGTCCTTTCGGGCGACCACATCTACAAGATGAACTACGGAGCCTTGATCGAGCACCACGTTCAACACCTCGCGGAACTGACGATCGCCACTCTCGACGTCTCGCGCGAGGACGCGTTGCGGATGGGAATTCTCGCGACCGACGCGGACCACCGCGTCACGGATTTCGTCGAGAAGCCGAAGGACCCGCCGGGCACGCTCGCGTCGATGGGTGTCTACGTCTTCGACCGCGACGTGCTCTGCCGGGTCCTCCGGGAGGACGGCAAGAGGCGCGACTCCTCGCACGACTTCGGCAAGGACATCATTCCGCGCATGGTCGACGGCGGAAATCCCGTGTACGCCTACCCCTTCGAGGGCTACTGGGTGGACGTTGGGACGGTTGAGTCGTACTGGCAGTCGCAGATGCACCTGCTCGACCAGCCGCCGCCGATCGACCTGAACGACCGCTCCTGGATCATCCACACGCGCTCTGAGGAGCGACCTCCCGTGATGATCCAGGAGGGGGCGATCATCCGGGACAGCCTCATCACCGACGGCTGTCTGATCGAGGCTGGGGCGCTCGTCGAGCGGTGCGTGCTGTCGCCCGGCGTCTCCATCGGCGTCAACGCAATCGTGAGGGAGTCCGTCGTGCTGACGGACACGACGATCGGCGCTGGGGCCCGCATTCAACGCGCCATCCTCGACAAGTCCGTCAAGATCGGCAAGGGGTCGAAGGTCGGCGGGAGGCTGCGCGGCGCCGAGCACGGCACCAAGGTCGAAGGGTTGGGACTGACGACGATCGGCAAGAATGCCGTGATTCTCGAGAAGACCGAGATTCCCATCGGAGCCGTGATCGAGTCCGACGAGGAGGCCGCTCCGCCCCCGAAAAAGAAGTGACGTGGCCGGCCGCCCCGAGGCCCAGACCTTGCCCTCCCGAGACTCGCTTCTGTAGGCATAGAATGATGACCTCGTCATGAGACTCTCGAGGCTCGTCCTCATCCTTCTCATTCTGGCCCTCGCCTACTGGTTGCTGACGCGATCGGGCATTCTCGCTCCCAGGTCGGAAGGCGATTCTTCGACCGCGCCGGTCGACCGCGCGCGCACGGCGGCGGCCGCCTCGAGCAGCCGAGCCGGCGACACGAGCGCAGCGCAGCGCGAGGCCGACGCGCCCGTTCCATCGGGAAGCGTCTCCGAAAACATGACGCCCGGAGAGGTCCGGGCGCTTCTCGGCGCTCCGGACGAGACCGTGAGCGAGACGACCGAAATGGGAGCGCCACGCGAGAAGTGGATCTACCGGAGCGTCGGCAAGACGGTCGTCTTCGAGAAGGGCATCGTCGTCCGCGTCGAGTAGCTCTTCGCAGACCCACAGGAGGGATCGACCCATGCGCCTTCTCTTTCTCCGAAGGACCCTCCCTGCCGCGGTTTTTCTCCTCGCCACCCTCTCCTCACCCGCGCGGCCGGCTGGCGGACCGCCCGAGACGAAGAAGGACGACGTGAAGGAGACGGTCCAGGGCGTCGAGATCGCCGATCCGTACCGCTGGCTCGAGGACCAGAGCTCGCCGGAGACTCGAGCCTGGATCGACGCGCAGAACGCCTACACGAAGTCGGTGCTGGGCGGGCTTCCCGGCCAGACCGAGCTCGAAAAGCGGCTGGGAGAGCTTCTGAAGGTGGACATCCTCGGCATTCCGACGGAGCGCAAGGGGCGCTACTTCTTCTCCCGGCGCCAGGCCGACAAGGACCTGCCGATCCTGTACGTCCGGCAGGGGCTCGAGGGAAAGGACGAGGTGCTCGTGGATCCGCTCCCGCTCTCTCCCGACCACTCGACCTCGGTCGGATTCGCCGACATCTCACAGGACGGCGCTCTTGTCGCATATACCGTCCGGCAGGGAGGCGAGGACGAAGTGACGGTGAAGCTGATCGAGACCGACGGCCACAAGGAGCTGCCCGACGCGCTCCCGCGGGCCCGGTATTCGGGGCTCGCGCTCACCAACGACAAGAGTGGGCTCTACTACTCGAAACAGACGCCCGAGGGTCCCCGGGTTTTTCTCCACAAGATCGGCAGCGACATCGCGCAAGATTCGAAGCTCTTCGGCGACGGCTACGGCCCTGAGAAAATCGTAGGCCTCGCTCTCTCCGACGACGGCCACTACCTGCTGCTCGTCGTCTCCCACGGCTCCGCGGCCACCCAGACGGAGGTCTACTTTCAGGACATTGCGAACAACGGGACGATCACCACGGTCGTCAACGACGTCAAGGCGCGGTTCTCCCCGAGCGTCGCCGGCGACCGGATGTTTCTCCAGACCAACTGGGAGGCCCCCAACGGGCGCGTCCTCTCGGTCGACCTCAAGTCCCCCTCCCGCGAGAACTGGAAGACGATCGTTCCGGAGGGCAAGTTCGCCATTCAGGACACCGCCGTCGCGGGAGACCGGCTCTTCGTGCGGTATCTGGAGAACTGCGTGCCGAAGGTGAAGATTTTCGATTCGAGCGGCAAGGGCGCCGGCGAGATCTCTTCTGCCTCGATCGGCTCGTTCGGAGGCGTCTCCGGCGAGTGGGGAAAGAACGAGGCCTTCTTCTCCTACCAGTCCTTCGTGGAGCCCTCCACGATCTATCGCTACGACGTCAAGACGGGAGCCCGCTCGGTCTGGGCGAAGCAGCACGTCCCCATCCAGAGCGATCGCTACGAGGTCGAGCAAGCCCGCTTCGCCTCGAAAGACGGCACCGAGATCCCAATGTTCGTCGTGCACCGAAAGGGCTTGAAGCGCGACGGGTCCCACCCGGCCCTGCTCACGGGGTACGGCGGTTTCACGCTCTCCCAAACGCCCAGCTTCTCGGCGCGCGCGGCGCTGTGGGTCGAGCGCGGCGGCGTCTACGCGGTCGCCAACCTGCGCGGCGGAAGCGAGTTCGGTGAGGCCTGGCACAAGGCGGGGATGCTCGAGAAGAAGCAGAACGTGTTCGACGACTTCCTCGGGGCGGCACAGTGGCTCGTCGCGAACAAGTACACCTCGAAGGAGAAGCTCGCCATCTCGGGCGGCTCGAATGGGGGCCTGCTCGTCGGCGCCGCGCTGACACAGCGTCCCGACCTGTTCGCGGCGGTCGTCTGCAGCTATCCGCTCCTCGACATGGTGCGGTACCACAAGTTCCTCGTGGCGAGTTACTGGGTGCCGGAGTACGGATCCTCCGACGACCCGCAGCAGTTCCCGTACATCTATCAGTATTCGCCGTACCATCACGTCACGCCGGCGACCCCGTATCCCGCGGTGCTCTTGATTACAGGAGACTCGGACACCCGCGTGGCGCCGCTGCACGCGCGCAAGATGACGGCCCTTCTTCAGGCGGACAGCTCCGACCAGGCGGGCAAGCCGATCCTGCTCTACTACGACACCAAGGCCGGGCACTCGCGCGGTATCAATACGCCGGTCGGCAAGCAGATCCAGGACCTCACGACCGAGATGACGTTCCTCTTCTGGCAGCTTGGGATCCTCCAGGAGAAGCCCGCCGCGAAGAAGGCCGCCTGAGGCGCGGTCTCGGTGAGCTTACCCGTCGACTCGGTCCTCTGGAAGCCCGGCACGACGCCGCTCGAGATCGTCGTACGGTGCGTCATCGTCTACCTCGTCATCCTCGTCGGCCTGCGCCTGACGGGCAAGCGCGAGGTTGGACAGATGACGCCGTTCGACCTCGTGCTGGTCCTGCTCATCGCCAACGCCGTTCAGAACGCGATGGTCGGGCCCGACAACAGCCTCGCCGGCGGCCTCATCGCGGCGATCGTCCTGTTCGGCCTGAACTGGCTCGTCGGTCGCCTGGCGCACCGCTACCGTCCGCTCTCGCGGCTGCTCAAGGGGCACGCGACGATCCTAGTCAACCGCGGAATCGTGCAAGTCTGGAACCTGGAGCACGAGGGAATCGACCGGGACGAGCTCGCCACCGCTCTGCGGGAGCACGGCGTCACGAGCCTCGACGACGTCCGCCTGGCTGTCCTCGAGATCGACGGGACCATCTCGGTTCTTCGCAACGACGACCTGACGCAGGCAGACAAGGCCCACCGGCGGTTCCGGTTTCTAAAGAGGCCCTAGCTCGCCCGGCTCAATTCTTTGGAACGTACTTCTCGTAGAGTTTCGCCCCGGTCGTCGAGTCCTCACCGAAGAACTCGATGTATTCGACCTTGGGCTTGACGAGTCCGTCTTTCGACTGGATGAACATCTTGCGCAGGATCCCCTGGTGGCCGCCGATCGGACCAATGACCACGGGACACCCCTTGAGCATGCGTACGGTTAGCTGCCGCCGCCGGCCGGCCTTGAAGACCATCGTGTAGGTCCCAGGCTTCTTGCCGGGAGTGACATCGAATCCGTAGGCACGATCGCGCTCGATGACGTTCAGGTCCTCGCGCTGATCCGGCTGGCCGTTCAGGAGCCAGTACACCTTCACGGGCTCGGTAGGATCGAGGTCGCCCGTCGGGCCGCGGTTGGCATCGTACACAACGATGTTGGCGTTCTTGTTCCGCTCGATGTGGAAGAGGTGGGCCGGGCAAGGGGTGTCGCGAGCCGAGCCGGGAGCCTCACCGAGAGCGGCCAGCGCGAGAACTAGAAGTGCCCGGACGCAGCCGCGGCGAGCTCCGGACCGATCGGGGTTTCGACGCATGCCCCGAACGATAACAGCGTCTTCGGCCGCGAGCAACCTGGTCACCCGCTCACAGACGCCAGCCACTCGATCACGGTCTTTTCGGCCCAGTACCGAGCCCTCCACGGAGCCGAGCCCGACACGAAGCCGACGTGGCCACCTTTCTCGGTGACGGCAAATCGAACCGCCGGCGACGCCACCCGGCGGGTCTCCTCCACGACCTCGGCCGGAAGAAACGGGTCGTCCAACGCCGAAACGCACAGGGTCGGCGTCGTGATCCGCGGCAGAAAGCCGAGCGAGCTCGAGCGGGAGTAATAGTCGCCGGCGCCCCCGAAACCGTGCAGGGGCGCGGTCGCGGCGTCGTCGAACTCCCAGAAGGTCCGGGCCGCGCGCACCCGCGGGATGTCGATCCGCGCCGCAGCTTCCGGAAAGCGCCGCGCGGCATCGAGCGCCTTCGGGCGCAGGGTCGCGAGGAGGCCCGCCGTGTACAGCCGGCCGAGTCCGCCTTCGAGGTGCCGGGCTCCGGCCGCGAGGTCGTAGGGCGTCGAGATCGCCGCCGCACCGCGCACGAGGTCGAGTCTCGGATTCTCGCCCAGCCACTTCAAGAGGACGTTGCCGCCGAGCGACACGCCCGCGGCGAGAAGCGGCGTTTCGGGCTCCCGGGCCCGGAGCGACCGGACCAGGAAATCGAGATCCGACGTCTCACCGGAGTGGTAGAGCCGCGGGCGGCGGTTCGGGATGGTCCTGCCCAAATGGCCCGGGACCCGCGCGCAGGAGCGAAAGTTCATTGCGGCGCCGCGCCACCCCCGCCCGCGGGCGAGCCGCAGGAGCCCCTGGACGTAAACCGAGTGGGAGCTTCCCTCCAGGCCATGCAGGACCAGCAGGATCGGGCTCTCGGCCGGCCCGTCGACGTAGTCCACGACGAGGTCGTCCCCGTCGGGGGTCTCGAGCGTCTCGCGCAAGAGGTGGACCTGCCTCTGTCCCCGCGCCAGGCGCGCCCAGACACTCTGGGGGTGCGCACCGCGGAGCCACCAGGCCGGCCGAAATCCGTCCTCGCCGGGATAGGCTGCGCCCTCCGCCTTCGGCGAGGGCGAAACTTTTCGTTGGCGGCCGCGTAAGCTCAAGCGTTTTTCCTCAACCCTCTCAGACGGAGGATTCAATGAAGTCTCTCACCCGGCTCCTGGTTCTCGGCGTGATCGGCGCGCTTTTCGGCGCGGCCGGCACGGCAGCGCCCCCGCCCGAGGCGGCCGGCGGCTTCAACGTTCCGGTCGAATACTCCAAGCTTCCCAACGGTCTGAAGGTCGTCCTCTCCCGCGACGCCACCTCGCCCAAGACCGTCGTCGCCGTCTACTACAACATCGGTTTCCGCATCGAGCCGAAGGACCGCACGGGCTTCGCGCACCTCTTCGAGCACATGATGTTCCAGGGCTCGCAGAACCTCGGCAAGATGGAGTTCATCAAGCTCGTACAGTCTAACGGCGGGGTCTTGAATGGCTCGACCCGCTTCGACTTCACCAACTACTTCGAGATCGTTCCCTCCAACACCGTCGAGACGGCACTCTGGGCCGAGGCGGACCGGATGAAGGGCCTCGCGATCAACGAGGAGAATCTGAAAAACCAGCAGGACGTCGTCAAGAGCGAGGTCCGGGTCAACGTTCTGAATCGCCCCTATGGCGGCTTTCCCTGGCTCGACCTGCCCCAGTACGCCAACGTCAACTGGTACAACGCGCACAACTTCTACGGAGACCTGAAGGACCTCGACGCCGCGACGCTCGAGGACGTCAAGAAGTTCTTCACGACCTACTACGCACCCAATAACGCCGTTCTCGTCGTCGTCGGCGACTTCGAACCGAAGCAGACGACCGCATGGATCCAGAAGTACTTCGGGGGGATCCCGGCCGCGAACCTTCCGGCCAAACCCGATATCTCCGAACCGCGCCAGGAGAAGGAGAAACGCGCCGCCAAGCCCGACGTCCTCGCCACCCGCCCCGCGCTCGCCATCGCGTACCACGCGCCCAAGCGCAACACGCCCGAGTATTTCGCGATGGGGCTGCTCGACCAGGTCCTGGTGCAGGGCAAGGACAGCCGCCTTTATCAGGCTCTCGTTCAGCGGGCGGGGCTGACCGGAAACGTTGCGGGCGGGATCAACTCGGGCCTGGGCAACATGTACAACATCGACGGCCCGACCCTCTGGAACGCCTCTCTCTTCTACGACAAGGACAAGTCGGCCGACCAGATTCTCAAGGTGTTCGACGAAGAGATCACCCGAGTGCGCACGGTTCCGGTCGACAAGGCGACCCTCGACCGCGCTCTGGTCAAGACGCGGTCCAGCCTCTACGACAACGTCGAGGGGACCTTCGGATTTGGGCGCGCGGACCTGCTCGCGTGCTTCGCGCTCTTTGACGACAATCCGAAGTCGATCAACCAGATCGAGGCGAACTTTCGCAAGGTCACACCCGAGCTTCTGCAGAAGACGGCGCAGGAGTACCTGCGGCCCGAAAACCGCACCGTCCTCGTCGTCGAGCCGAAGGCGGAAGAGAAGAAGGCCGAACCGAAGAGCGGCTCATGAGCCGCGAGACGGGAGACACGATGAGAAAGACATTTTCAACCGCTCTGGTACTGCTCGCCCTGGCGGCGGCCGCGCCCCTCTTCGGGCAGAAGCAGGCGCCCCCGGAGCCCGGCGCCGCCCGGGACTTCCAGGTTCCCGCGCCGAAGAAGTTCACGCTCTCCAACGGGCTCGGCGTCACACTGGTTCCCTACGGCACGGTTCCCAAGGTGACCGTCCGCCTGTCGGTTCGCAGCGGCCACATCGACGAGGCGGCGAACCAGGTGTGGCTCTCCGACCTCACGGGCGACTTCCTCACGCAAGGCACGGCGATGCAGACGGCGACCGAGATCGCCGAGGCCGCCGCGCGGATGGGCGGCTCGCTCGACGTCAACGTGGGCGCCGACCGCACAGAGATCGGCGGCGACGTGCTCTCGGAGTCCGGTCCGGAGATGGTGAAACTCATCGCCGATGTCGTGCGCAATCCGAGGTTTCCCGAGGCGGAGCTGGCGCGCTTGAAGTCCGACCGGCTCCGCCAGCTATCGGTTGCGCGCAGCCTGCCTCGCGCGCTCGCCCAGGAAAAGTTCCTCTCGGTCCTGTATCCCGATCATCCGTACGGGCGGCTTTTCCCCGCCCCCGAATTGCTGCAGGGCTACACGCTCGAGCAGGTCCGCGTCTTCCACGAGGCCAACTTCGGCGCGGCACGCTCCCGTGTTTACGTTGTCGGCCGATACGACGAAAAGGCCATGGAGGAGGCGATCCGCGCCGCCTTCGGCGACTGGAAACGCGGCGCCGCCCCGGCTTCCAACGTCCCGAAGTCGACGAGCGAGCGCGCCGTGTACCTGATCGACCGACCGGGCGCCGTGCAGTCGACGATCATCCTGGGCATGCCCACGATCAATCCCTCCCACGTCGACTGGATCCCACTACAGGTGACCAACGCGCTCCTGGGGGGCTCCTTCTCCTCGCGCATCACGTCGAACATCCGCGAGCAGAAGGGGTACACCTATTCGCCGAACTCCGAGATCTCGCCGCGCGACCACGACGCCTATTGGGCCGAGATCGCCGACGTGACAACCAACGTGACGGGACCGTCTCTGAAGGAGATTTTCGGAGAAATCGACCGCCTGCAGGCCGAAGCGCCGTCGGAGAAGGAGCTCAAAGGGATCCAGAACTACATCGGCGGGACCTTCGTCCTGCAAAACTCCTCGCGCCCGGGCATCATCGCGCAGCTCGCGTTCGTGGACCTGCAGGGTCTGCCCGACGATTACCTGAACCGCTTCGTGCAGCGCGTTTACGCCGTCACGCCGGTTGAGGTCCAGCAGATGACCCAGAAGAACATCCAGGACGACAAGGCCGCGATCGTCGTGGCGGGCGACCGCAAGGTCATCGAGGAGCAGGTCAAGCCCTACGGCCCGGTGAAATAGGCGCCGCGGCTTTCAACCAGGGAGGATTGCGAAGGGCGATCTTCCGGTAGATCGGGCAACGGCGGTGATGGGCGCCCGGCAGGTATCCGGTCGAGAGCAGGAACTCGCGCACGATTTCGCCGCCCGTGAAGCGGAACGTGTCGCGGAAAAGCCTCGTCCACTCCTCCAGGCTCGCCGGATGGTACGCATCCAGCCAGCGCGCGAAGGAGCCGTGCGATTCCTTTAGCGCCATCACGCGCCGGGCGTTCTCGATGACGGCGTCCACCTTCAGCCGGTTGCGCACGATCCCGGCGTCCGTGAGAAGCCGGCGCCGGTCGCGCGCTGTGTACGCAGCCACGACCTCGGGGAGGAAGCCTTCGAACGCGCGGCGGAAGGCCTCGCGCTTCTTCAGGATCGTGAGCCAGGAGAGGCCGGCCTGATTGATCTCGAGCGCAAGACGCTCGAGGAGCCGGTCATCGCGCCGGATCGGAAAGCCGTACTCGCGGTCGTGGTAGGGACCGTGGAAGGGATGTCCGAGCGCGGCCTCGCAGTACGTCGTCGCCATCGGCGGCGACGAGTCTCCGGGAGGCCCCGCGAAACGTCAAGCCGGAGGGAGGGTCAGTCGCCGGAGGCGGTGTCGTCGAGGTCGCCCAGGGGGTCGTCCTCCAGATCGAGGGCGACACGCAGCGTGACCTCACCGCGGGCGGCCAGAACCATCAGCCACTTCGGAATCTCGACGGTGGAATCGCCTTCCCAGGCCGAAGCGGCCAGACGAGCCTCGTTGGCGAGCCCTTGCCCCTGCACGCCGGCGAGTGTCGAAACGTACCTGCTAGCCATGGTTGCCCCCCATTTGCCGTTGCACCGAAATGGAGTGCAAGGAGCGTTCCGCGAATCCGCCACCTTGGTGTCGCGCGCCCGTAATCGTTTGAATCAAAAGGGGCTACGTCAGTCCAACTCGTACCGTCCCCGCCAGATCGACCGGTCTACACTCAGGCCTGACGAGTTTGGTCACCGCCGGACCGAAAAAGTGACGTCCCGCGCGGGCGGGCGCACGGGCAAAGAAAAAGCCGCGCCTTGCCGGAGCGCGGCTCGATTCCGGCTGAGGGCGAAGGGCCTACGCGGCCTTCTTCGTCTTGGTGGCTGCCTTGGCCGCCTTCACTTCCACGGAGGTCGCGGTCATGCGGTATTCGATCGTCACCTTGTCGCCGACCTTGACGCCTGCGGGGATCTTTGTCGAGCCGTCGCGGGCGACTTCCCAGCGGTCCTTGCCCTTCATCACGACGATCATGTCGTTGCTGATCTCCAGGACCGGTCCCGTCACCTGGTAGGTCTTGGCCGAGGCGGCGAAAGCCAGCGTCGACAACAGCAGCCCGGCGGCGAGGCCGGCGAGTACGGAAAGCTTCTTGGTCATGGGCATCCTCCTTGGACACGGGATTCTATCGGATCGACCCATGATAGATACGCACCCTGGCATGAGCCGCTTCTTCTGGATCTGCGTGGGCGGTGCCGCCGGAACGGCGGCTCGCTACTTGATCTCCGGATGGGCGCTCGCGATCCTGGGCACCGGCTTCCCATGGGGCACGCTCGTGGTCAATGTGCTCGGGTCCTTCTTCATCGGCGGCGTCATGCAGGTCGGCCTGACGACGCAAATCCTCTCGCCGACCCTCCGGCTCGCCCTGACGACCGGAGTCATGGGCGGATTCACGACCTATTCTGCCTTCAACTACGAGTCGCTGAAGTTTCTTCAGGACGGCGCCTGGCTGCTCGGCCTGGCCAACATCCTGGTGATGGTCGTCGCGTGCCTGGCCGCCGGCACCGCCGGACTTTGGATCGCTCGTCTCGCTTTGGGCCACTGAGGAGGTTGCCATGCGGGTTCTCGACGGGGAACAGGTGCTCGTTCGGATCTTCATCGGGGAATCGGACCGCTGGCACCAGAAGCCCCTCTCGATGGCACTGCTCGAGAGGCTGCGCCGAGAGGGTTTCGCAGGCGCGACGGTGTTTCAGGCGGTGGCTGGATTCGGAGCCCGCAGCGTCGTGCACACGGCGCACCTGCTCCGCCTGTCCGAAGACCTGCCGGTCGTGATCGAGGTCGTGGACACCGAAGCGCAAGTCGAGCGCCTGATCCCGATCCTCGACGAGATGGTCGCGGAGGGGCTCGTCACGCTCGAGAAGGCCCGCGTCCTGAAATACTCGCCGGGCAAGCGACCCATCGGCGGCGCCGAACGCCAATGAGGACGCGCATTGGGATCTTCGTGGCGCTGACGATCGCGCTCTCGACGCCGGGTTCCGGCGCAACGGAGCCCGGGCAGTCCTGGACGTTCGTCGTCGGGGGCGACTCGCGCAACTGCGGCGACGTCGTGATGCCGGCGGTGGCGGCGGGCGCCGCCTCAGCCGGCGCGGCGTTCTACTGGCACCAGGGCGACTTTCGCTGCATGTCCGACTTTGACGAGGACATCCTGCATCAGCCGGAGCACCGAAATGCCCGGCCGACGATCACCGCGTACCAGGATCTCGCGTGGGACGACTTCATCGCGAGCCAGCTCGCCCCGTTTGGATCGATCCCGGTCTTCCTCGGGATCGGAAACCACGAGCTCGTGTCACCCAAGACCCGGGGCGAATACCTGGCGCAGTTTGCCGACTGGCTGAACGCCCCGGAGATCCAGCGGCAGCGCCTCAAGGACAATCCGAAGGATCGGCGCCTGAAATCGTATTTTCACTGGGTGCGAAACGGCGTCGACTTCCTCAACCTCGACAACGCGTCTCCCGACCAATTCGATCGGGGCCAGATGCGGTGGCTCGAGGACGTGCTGCGGCGGGATGCCGAGGACCCCGCGATCACGACGATCGTCGCCGGAATGCACTGCGCGCTGCCCGACAGCATCGCCGGCAACCACAGCATGAACGAGTGGGCGCTGGGGGAACAGAGCGGCCGGCGGGCCTACGCGATGCTGCTCGACGCCCAACGCGCCAAGCACGTGTACGTTCTCGCGAGCCACTCCCACTACTACATGAAGGGAGCCTTCAACACCCCGTACTGGCGCTCGCACGGAGGCGTCCTGCCGGGCTGGATCGTCGGCACCATGGGCGCCACCCGGTACAAGCTGCCCTCGGGGTTCGATCAGGCCGAGGAAGCCCGGACGAACGTGTACGGGTACCTGCTCGCGTCCGTCGGCGCGGATGGCTCGATCCGGTTCGAGTTCCGGGAGATCTCCGAAGGAGACGTCCCGGCCGACGTGGTGACACGTTACACGCCGGATTTCGTGCACCAGTGTTTCGCGGGAAATCGGGAGAACTAGCAGGCTGCTGAAAGATGGATGCGGGCGTCGCGTCCCCGCGTCTTAGCCTACCGCCCCGACCACGCGCGGTCCGCATCGCGCGGCGCGTGGTCCGCGCAGTAGGTGGCGATCTGCTTGAAGCGCTCCGGCGCCGACAGCGGACCGGCCCAGCAGTGCGGCTGACGCGGGCCGTAGAGGACGCTTCCGCCGTAAGCCGGATTGGCCTTTTCGAGAAACTCCTCGAGCAATCGCACGCCGTTGTTCAGGTAGAAGCTGTCCATCTCTCCCGTCGTGATGTGGAGCTTTCCCGCGAGCCGGCTCCCGAGCTCCGGCCAGCGTTTCTCGAGATACACCTTCAGATCCGAATGCTCCCGCCAGTACTCGACGACTTTCTTGTCGATCGCTCCGGTCGAAGGATCGAAAAGCGGCTGGAAATAACCGTCGGCGCCGACCGGCCCGAAGGTCGCCTGCCACGCGTCCCACTGCTCGCCGGATCGGCCGCGCGGCCCGAGTGCCCGCTCGTACTTCAACTGCTGCTCCATCGTCGAGAGCACGAGCCCGTCGGTATTGCGCTCGCCCGGCAGCGGAACGTCCATCCAGCCGCGGCGCACCCGCCAGGCGTTGTCCCAGTCGTAGATGTTCACGATCTGGAACGCGCGGAAATCGACGGGATCCGGGCACGCCGCGAACGTGCCTCCGAAGAAGTCGGGATGGAAAATCTGAAGCGCCAGCGCCTCCCAGCCTCCGGTCGACCCTCCCGAAAGAACCCGGGCCCACGGCTCCGGGATCACACGGAAGTGGTTTTCGATGTAGGCAACGAGCTCGGTCAGGATGGCCTGCCCGTAGGGGCCGGCGTTCTCCGAGTCCACGGCATACGAGTCGTCGTAATACGGCGTCGGGTGCTGGAACGTCACCAACAGCATGCGGGGAAAGTCGTCCGACAGCCAGGCCTTCGTGAACGCGTTGTCTTCTGCTTGCCTTCCGAAGCCTCCCGGCGCGGCTCTCGAAAAGTGCCCCTGTTCGTAGTCGACCGGATACCGAACCGTGGGGTCTTTCCCATAGTCGCGCGGGAGCAGGATCGTCGCTCCGATCCAGATCGGCCGGCCCCAGAACTTCGAAAGCAGCGGGCTTTCGAAGCGGACATGCTTGACGTATTCCGTGTCGGCCGGCACCGCGATCGGCGGAATCCTCCGGTCGAGGACCAGGCGAATCCTCCCGCTCCGGGCCGGATCGACATGGACCTTCCGGACCTCGCTGTAGAGGTTCCCCGGCGAGACCGCCAAGGACTGGCCCTCCCACTGATCCATGTGCATTTTCAAGGTGTGTCCGTCGGCGCGCGGAAACGTCGTGTACACGTTCAGCAGCGCCTGCAGGAAGTAGTCTCCCGCCGGAAGCTCCGCGAGGCTTGCGAGGGGAAACCCGTCCGAGCCCGCGCCCACGACGGCCGGCTGATCCGGACGCAGACCCTCCACGTCCTCGGCGAAGAACGGAATCGGCTCGCTGTAGCTCATCTGGAGCCGGGGCTCGGGCTCGGCCTTCCGGGAGATCAGGACGAAGACCCGGCCGTCGGCCGGCTCCTCGCGCGCCTCCGCCGAAAAGACCACTTCGAAACGAATACCCGCCCGCGCCATCGGGTCGGCGGCGGCGGTGAGCGCGCAACTCCCGGCGAGCGCGGCCAGAAGCAACTTTCGGGCGCGTGCTTTCATCCCGTGTTCCTCCGATGGAGCCGGGGAACTCTATCCGACCTGTTTCTACCGCGTCAGGGCGAGTCCGGCGCGACCGCGGCGACCCGCTGCGCTCGAACGACGCCATCGGCCACGACCTTCGCGTAGTAGCGCGTCATGCCGCCGGCGCCGGACGGAGTCAGGCGCGCCACGTCGGGCGCCGCAGTCAACAGAAGGCCCTCGAGAGACCTCAGTCCATCTCCGTCGAGGAGTGGACGGACCCATACGAGCGGCTCGGTGCCGACGTCGGTCACGGCGACGCGGCGGATTGTCTGCGCCGGATCGAACGCGACCGCCAGTCCGACCGGCCCGTGTTGCGACGCCAACCAGAGAAAGACGACCGAGCCGATGAGATTGCCCGATTCGCCGCGGCCGACGTAGACCTTCGTGTCCTCCTCCGTCGGCGTCCAACCCGTGGCCTGTCGGAGGGCGGCGCCGTCCGGGCCCGAGATCATCAGATGCCTTTCAAAGAACTTCGTCGCGCCGGGAAGGGCCTGCTTCAGAAAGTCTCCCCTCTTGATCAACGTGACGTTCGGCGTGACGTGCGCGAGCGCCGCCGCGGCGAAATAGAAGGCGGCCAGGGTCGCGGAGGTCCTACGCATGGGATGTTTCCTTTCTCCGAATCCACAACTGATTGATCGCGATGACGAGCACGACCAGGTAAGCCGCGCCCATGGAAAACCCGCCGGCCACGGCGAGCGCGCCGAAGGCCGTGCCGGCCGCGGGAAAGAGGTGCGCCCCCCAGAGACCGACGAAGTCGAAGAAGGGGGCGGCGAAGAGAAGGGCGATCAGAATCGACCGGGCCCGCGAAGAGAGATCGAGACCCAACGCCACCATCGCGAGCAACGCCGCCGTTATCGCGTAGACCGGAATGTGCACGTGCGAGTCCTGGACCAGGAGCTCCCGGTCGATGTGGTGGTCCGGCTGGTTGAGCGCGGACGGTTCAACGGGGGTTTCGGCGGAGGTCGAGAGGCTGCAGCACTCCATCGTCATCTCGTGGCGTTCGCGCGCCCCCACGGTCGCCGCCACCCCCTTCGGCGTGAAGGACGCGAAGTGGCGCACCTGCCAGGCGCCGAAGAAGTCGGCGAGCCCGAGCAGCAACAAAAAGAGCGTCGCGGCGAGCCGCGCCTCGAAGGGAGCATTCGGTAGCTTTCCCATGGCCAGATCTCCTAGAAGACGTAGACTGCCTGAAGCGTCGTCGAAAACCGATCCTTCGTTCCTTCGCCGGAGCGGCCGGGAAACACCGGCTCGCTCGAGCGGTCGTAACGCAAATCGAGCCGCAGCGTCAGCTCCGGGATCCGCAAAGTCGACCGGTCGAGCGTACGGTAGAGCCCGAAGAAGCCCGAGCCCAGAAGGTACTGGGGCGACAGCGTGA
>JBGPCK010000006.1:0-48506 GCA_041481715.1 Thermoanaerobaculia bacterium
GCTGAAAGCTGAGAGCTGAAAGCTGAGGGCTCGTCAGTACCCGACCCGCGAGACCCGCATGAACCCGGATTCCGGAAAAGCGATGCCTTCCACGGTCGCCGTCTGGCCGAGCGAGGCCTGCACGGAATCCTCGTTCCGGTCAACCGACATCAGACGCCAGAGCTCGCCGTTCTCGGCGCAGAAGCCGGTCTGATGCGCGGCATGCGAAACGGGGCACAGTCCCGCCTCGGAGCGCGCCTCGCACTCCAGGCACACGAAGGTGCCGGTCAGGCGGCGCGAGACGAGCCGCGGGCCGCCGCGGCCGACTGTCGCAGAGACCAGGCCGGCGGCGGCCATCGAGCCCGTGTGCGGCGCGACGTCGGAAACCAGCGGGAGCAACATGACGAGCAACGCCGCGGCCGTCGCGAAGGGCGGCTGACGAGGCTTGAGAGCCGCCGGTCCCGACGGACTCCCGTGGAGCCGCGCTCGCAGGCGGGGCGGGGCCGGCGTCCGGTCGATCTGCGAGTGGAGCAGGCGCGCCAGCCCTCGGGCGGAGGCCGCTCGGGCGGCGCAGGAGTTACAGTCCGCCAGGTGGCGCTCCAGGGCCTCCCCTTCGAGAAACGACAGCTCCCGGCCGAGGTAGGCGTAGATGAGGAAACGAGCCCGTGCGCAGTTCATTTGGCCAGGGAGCCAAAACGGAACTCACGGGGGGGTTATTCCGCAACCCCCTGCCGCCCTGCCGGGCCGAATCCCGAGAAGCGGGACCTCAGGCGGCCGGCGGCTTGGGCCGGGTGCGCATCTTGTTGGGCTCCCCACCCCGGATGTAGCCGTGATGCCGCGCGTACTTCAAGAGCGCCTTTTCGAGGAGCTTGCGACCGCGGTAGAGCCGGGACATGACCGTGCCGACGGGGCAATCCAGGATCTCCGCGATCTCCTTGTAGGAGAAATCCTCGAGGTCCGCGAGGATCACCACCATGCGATAGTCGTAAGGCAGCGAATCGAGGGCTCTCTTGACGTCATCGTCGAGGACCCCGTGGAAGTACTCGGCTTCCGGGTCCGCCGGCTGGTCGGTATTGTCTCGCCGCACGATCCGCTCGAAGGAGTCCTCGATTTCCGCGAAGTCGACGCTGCGCGGCTCGAGCTTCTTCTTGCGGTAGTTGTTGATGAACGTGTTCTTCAGGATCTTGAAGAGCCACGCCTTGAGGTTGGTGCCCTCTTCGAACTTGTCGTAGTACTTGTACGCCTTGAAGAAGGTTTCCTGGACCAGGTCCTCGGCGTCCTCGGCGCTGCGTGTCATGCGGTACGCCGTGTTGTAGAGCGAATCGAGATAAGGCATCGCCTGGGAATCAAAATCCCAGGAGGTGACTCCGTTGACCTGTGTCTCCACCTTCGCGGGAAAGCTCGCCTTTTCCATGCCTTCCTTACAGTCGCAATTTCCTTGCCCACCCGACTTCGAAACCCGCTCGGCTCCAGGAATCTCCTAACCCGTGCCCTTTCTACGGATTAAGACACCGGTCCGTTGGGCCGGTTCCTGAGTGTAATACGTCCAAAAGCCCGTCCAGGTTTCTCAAAAGGGGGCAAAACGTCCCCGGGGGAGGACAACGAGACCCCGGCCGGCGCATCGGCGCGCCCAACCGGGGGCTTCGGAAGCCTGAAAACCTACTTGTTGAAGATCAGGAAGCAGATCAGCAGGGCGTACAACACGAGGGATTCGATCAGGACCAGACCGAGCAGGGTCATTCCGCGAATGTCCTTGGCGGCACCTGGGTTGCGCGAGATCCCGTCGGCGGCGGCAGAGGTTGCCTTTCCCTGCCCGATGGCTCCCGCCGAGGCGGCGAGCCCGAGAAGAAAGGCCGCGCCGATGACGCCCCATTTCACCCCGCCCGAGGCGGGAGCGGCGGCGCCGTCGGTTCCCTGCGCCAACGCCGGCATGGCCAGCACCAGAGGCAGGGCAAGCAACAGAAACATTTTCTTCCGCATCCGAAAATCTCCTTCTTCTTCACGCCATCCGGCGCGGTCGGTGCGAGAACCTATCACAAGGGTCAGTGCGCTTCGTGGGCAGTCGCGATCTGGACATAGACGGCCGAAAGCAACGCGAAGACATAGGCCTGCAGGACCGCCGTGAAGAGGCCGAGCGCCATCATGGGCCAGGGCACGACGATCGGCACCAGGCTCGCAAATACGTTGGTGGTGGTGTGCTCCCCATAGATGTTCATGAAGAGACGCAGCGACAGCGAGAGAATCCGCGCGAACGTGCCTATGATCTCGATGACGAAAAAGAGCGGCGCGATCCAGATCAGCGGACCGGTGAAGTGGCCGAGGTACTTGATGAAACCGTGCTCTTTGATTCCCTGCCTGTTGAAGTAGAGGAAGGACACGAGGGCCAGCGCCACGGTCGTCGAAAGCGAGCCGGTCGGAGGCTGCAGGAAGAAAAAGAGCCCGAACAGGTTTGCCACGCCGATGAAAACGGCGAGGGCGCCGATGATGGGCAGGTATTTCTCGTGCGCGCCCTCTTCGATTGCGTCGTCGACCAGGCCGCGCAGACCCGAAACGAGCATCTCGAAGAAGCTCTGCAGCTTTCCGGGCCTCTCGCGGTCAAAACGCCGAGCCAACCAGGGAAAGAACAACGCGAAGAACAGGAGGAGAAGCAGCGTCATCAGCGCGGCGTCCGGGATCCAGGCCTCCTTCCCGTCCGGAAAGAAGAAGGCGGCCAGGCCCGGCGAGAGCTTTTCCACCGGCGGCTCTCCCAGCAGCCGGATCAAAAGCGCATTGATCGGCCCGTACAGGATCGAATGATGCTCGCCCACTCTTTCGCCCTACTCCTTCGTCCAGATTTCGGGAACGACAGCCAAGACCACGACCGAGAGCCCCGCGGCTCCCGCCGCGGGATCGAACCCTCTCCACCGCCAAAGAACCAGAGCCAGGACCACGAAGCTTCCGGCGGTCACCAGCAGGAGGGGCAACAGCGTTCGAATACCGGGTTTCGCCTGCAGGGGAACGAGGCGCTGCGTGACCTTCTCGAGAACGAGAAAGCTGAAAATAACCACCGTCGCGGTGATTGTCAAGGACAGCCCGGAGTTCAATCCGACCGCGAAGGCGGCCAAGATCGCCAGAGCGCCGAGCACGAGGGCGCGACGCCGGACCCGCCGGATGACCCCCTCGATCCCGGAAGGAGGCGCCGTCACCGCGATACCCGCGCGACCAGTCGGAAAAGATGCCGGAAGGAGGCGCAGGCCAGGCCAAGCAAGGCCCCGACCCAGGACGGCACGGGCCCGAGCCCCAGCCACTCTCCCACCCATTTGCCGAGGAGGTAGCCGGCCACGGGGCAAGCGAGGAAGAGGATCCCCGCGGTGGTGCCCTCGGCGAGAAAAGAAGAGCGGCTCGAACCCATCGTTGTCCTTCCGAGGCCCGAAGGGCCGCTCCCGGGGTGACCCGTCGCCTGGCTTTCGGTCAGTACCTGCCCGGCACGCAGGCCCGCAGGACCGCAAGCACCTTCTCCGGCGCCACGCCGACGATCAGCGTGCCGGCGGCGCAGATCACGACGACCGCCGTCAGCGCGTCCGAGTGCCGTAATTTCGCGCCGGCCGCATCGGAGAAGAACATCGCGGCCGCGATCCGGAAGTAGTAGAAGATCGAGACCGCCGAGGTGAGGAGCCCCACGACGACGAGCCACGGATAGCCAGCCTTCAGAGCTGCCGTGAAGAGGTAGTACTTGCCGATGAAGCCGGCCGTGGGAGGAATGCCCGCGAGCGAAAGCAGGAATACCAGCATGACGACGGCCGCGGTCATGTTGCGCCGGGCGAGGCCATTGAAGTCCGCCACGGTTTCCGCCGCGTAGCCTTTCGTCTCGAGGAAGATGACCAGGGCGAAGGCGCCGAAGTTCATGAACGTGTAGGCCAGCAGATACACCAGAATCCCCCACAGCCCGAAGGCCGTCCGGAATCCCAGCACACCCAGCAGCGCGTACCCCGCGTGCGCGATCGACGAGTAGGCGAGCATCCGCTTGACGTTCGACTGCAACAGCGCGGCGACGTTGCCCCAGATCATCGTGGCCGCCGACACGAGCGCCACGATCAAGCCCCAGTCGGCGTGGAACTTCGCGAACGCAACATAGAAAACCCGGGCGAGCACCGCGTAGGCGGCAAGCTTCGGCCCGACCGAGAAGAAGGCCGTCACGGGCGTGGGCGCTCCTTCGTAGACGTCGGGCGTCCAGAAATGAAACGGCACGGCGGCGATCTTGAAGAGGAGCCCCGCGAGCAGCAGCAGGATCCCGAGGAGGAGCAGGTTCGTGCGCTCGGTCCCTTCGAGGAGCTTCGCGAGCTCCGGCAGTCCGAGCTGGCCCGCGACCCCGTACACGAGCGACAGTCCGTAGAGGAGGACGCCCGAGGAAAAGGCCCCGAGAATGAAGTACTTCATCGCCGCCTCGGTCGACTTCCTCTCCCCCTTGAAGTACCCGGCCAGGACGTAGGAGGCGAGCGCCATCGTCTCGAGCGCGACGTAGATCGAGATCAGATTGTTGCCCGCCACCATGAACAGCATCCCCACGCCGGTGAAGAGGACCAGCGCGTAGTACTCGCCGCCCGCGTACGGCGCGGCGCCGACGAACCGCATGGACGCCAGAAGGGTGAGCAGGAGGGACAGGAGGATCATGAACTGGAAGAAGAGGGCGAAGTTGTCCGCGACGAACATGCCGCCGAGGATCGGCCCGACGTGCCGCGCCGGCGCGGCGGCGACGAAGGCCAGGATCGCCGCCGTGATCACGACCAAGAGGATCGAAAGGTAGGCCAGGAACTCCTCTTTCGCCTTCCCAAACGCCGTGGCGAGCCCGAGCACCAGCAGGCCCGCCGCCGTCAAGAAGAGCTCGGGCGCGAGCAGGAACCAGTCCGCCGGCCGAAAGATCACCGGCCCGCTCCCTCGGGAGTGCTTCCCTCTGCCCCGGGCGCCTGCTTCGCCATGGCCGGAGGCGTCATCGTTGCCCCGCCGACGGCCGCCACGATTTTCTCCGACGGAACCCGCAGGACGTCGAAGATCGGCTTGGGATACAGGCCGATCCAGAAGGCCAGAATCACGAGGGGCACGAGCGTGAGTTGCTCGCGCAGCGTCAGGTCCGAGAGCTTCTGGTTGGCGGGGTTCGAGAGCTCGCCGAAGAAGACCCGCTGGTACAGCCAGAGCAGGTACGCTGCACCGAGCACGATCCCCGTCGCCGCGGCGAGGGCCCACCAGAAGGACCTCGCGAAGGCGCCCTGCAGGATCGTGAACTCGCCGATGAAGCCGTTCAGGATCGGCAGACCCATCGAGGAGAGCGCCATGACGAGAAAATACGTGGCGTAAAGCGGCATCGAACGCGCCAGCCCGCCGTACTCCGCGATCATCCGCGTGTGACGGCGCTCGTAGACGATCCCGACGAGCAGGAAGAGCGCCCCCGTCGAAATACCGTGGTTGACCATCTGGAGGACCGAACCCTGAACGCCCGCCATGTTCAGGGCGAAGATACCGAGCATCACGAATCCCAGGTGCGAGACGGAGGAGTAGGCGATCAGCTTCTTCATGTCCTTCTGAACGAGCGTGACCATCGCGCCGTACACGATTCCGATGATCGCGAGCGTCACCATCAGACGCAGCACCCAGGGCGTCTGCACCGCTTGCGGGAACATCGGCAGCGAGAATCGGACGAAGCCGTAGGTCCCCATCTTCAGCAGAACCGCGGCCAGGATGACCGATCCGGCCGTGGGCGCCTCGGTGTGCGCATCCGGCAGCCACGTGTGGAACGGGAACATCGGCACCTTGATCGCGAACCCGAGGAAAAACGCGAAGAAGAGCCAGATCTGCAGCTCGACCGGAAGCGCGGCGGCCACCGCGGTCAGCTTCTCGATCGAGAACGTCGTGGCATGCCCGGCGCCCTTGTAGCCGAGGAAACCCGAGGTGTTCAAGAAGTAGAGGGCGATGATGCCGAGCAGCATCAGGACCGAGCCCGCCAGCGTGTAGAGGAAGAACTTGATCGCCGCGTAGAGCCGCCGCTCCCCTCCCCAGACGCCGATCAGGAAGTACATGGGCACGAGCATGACTTCCCAGAAGACGTAGAAGAGGAAGAAGTCGAGGCAGCAGAAGGTCCCGATCATGAAGGTCTGCAGCAGAAGAAGAAGAACGTAGTACTCCTTCAGACGCTCCGAGATCGCCGTGTAGGAGCAGGTCACGGCGATGACCCCCATCAGGGTCGTCAGCAGGATCAGGACGAGCGAGATGCCGTCGATTCCGAAGTGGTACTCGACGCCGAGCGAAGGGATCCAGGAAGCTCGCTCGACGAACTGGTAACCGGCAGCTCCCCGGTCGAACGCGAACCAGAGCGGCAGCGAGACCACGAAATCGAGCAGGACCGCCGCGGTCGCGACGAACTTGATCGCCCCCGCCTTCTCCCGAGGCACCAGAAAGATGACCGCGAGCGCCCCGAGGAACGGAATGTAGGCGACGAGCGAGAGAATCGGGATGTTGCTCAGCATGCGGCCCTACCTCATCGGAAAAACAGATAAACCGTCACGATCGCGAAGAGTCCCGCGCCCATGAACAGGGCGTAGTTCTGGACCCGCCCGGTCTCCGCCCGGCGCAACAGACGGTAGGCCGCCTGCAGCGTGTTGGCGAGGCCGTTGACGAGGCCGTCGACGACGTACTGGTCGAATGCGGAGGAGACCCAGGAGAGCCCTCGCGTCAGAGCGGCCGCGCCGTTGGGGATCAGATCCACGACCGTGGCGTCAACTTCCCAGAGGAATCGGCCGCCGTCCTTGGCCAGGCCCTCCACGAAGACGGCCTCGTAAGCCTCGTCGAGGAAGTACTTGTTCGAGAGCGTGCGGTAGACGCCGGGGAACCGTTGCGCGAGCCTCTCCGGGGCGCGCCCCGCGCCCTTCAAGTACCAGGACAACGCGAGGAGGATGCCGGCGCCGGCCACCGCCACGGACGCCCCCATCAGGAGCAATTCCTTCAAGAGCTCGTGATGCGCCTCGGACACCGCCGCGGCCAGCGGCAGCACGATCGGCGAGAGAAAGGGCTTGATCCGGTTGCCCCACCCGACCTGCTCGAACCCCACGTAGCCGCCCACCACCGAGAGACCCGCCAAGACGATCAGCGGAACCGTCATCGTGCGGGGTGATTCGTGGATGTGCGCGGCCACTTCCGGCGTGCCCCGGAACTCGCCGAAAAAGGCGAGCGAGACCAGCCGGAACATGTAGAACGCGGTCATTCCGGCCGTCAGCAGCGCCGCGGCCCAGAGGACGCGCGGCAGCCAGGGAAGGCCCTCGAAGCGCGCCTCGAAGACCGCGCCCAGGATCGCGTCCTTCGAGAAGAAACCGGCGAACAGAGGCACGCCCGAGATCGCGAGGGTCGCGATCAGGAACGTTTTGTACGTGGTCGCGATCTTCTTCTGGAGCCCTCCCATCTTTCGGAGGTCCTGCTCTCCCGAGAGCGCGTGGATGACGGAGCCGGAGCCGAGGAAGAGGCACGCCTTGAAGAAGGCGTGGGTCATCACGTGGAAGATGCCCGCCACGAACGCGCCCACGCCGCAGGCCAGGAACATGTAGCCGAGCTGCGAAACGGTCGAGTACGCCAGCACCTTCTTGATGTCGTTCTGCACGAGGCCGATCGAGGCGGCGAAGATCGCGGTGAACCCGCCGACCAAGGCCACGACGACCAGGGCCGTCGGCGCCAGGCGGAAGAGAACGTTGCAGCGCACGACCATGTAGACCCCCGCCGTGACCATCGTCGCGGCGTGGATCAGGGCCGAGACCGGTGTCGGGCCCGCCATGGCGTCCGGTAGCCAGACGTGAAGCGGGAACTGCGCCGACTTGCCGCACGCCCCGACGAAGAGGCAGAGACAGATGAGCGTCAGGTACGGCGTGAAACGCGACGGCTCGGCCGCGGCGGCCGCGAAGACCCTTCCGAAGTCGAGCGTGCCGAACAGCGCGAAGACGCCGAAGATCCCGAGGATGAAACCGAAGTCGCCGATTCGGTTCACTACGAAGGCCTTCTTGCCGGCGTCCGCCGCGGAATTCTTCCAGTAGTCGTAACCGATCAGAAGGTAGGAGCAGAGCCCGACCCCCTCCCAGCCGACGAAGAGGAGCAGGAAGTTACCGGCCAGGACCAGCACGAGCATCGCGAACATGAAGAGGTTCAGGTACGCGAAGTAGCGCCCGTACCCCTTGTCGTGCCCCATGTAGCCAACCGAGTAGACGTGGATCAGAAAGCCCACGAACGTGACGAAGGCGATCATCAGGGCCGAGAGCGAATCCAGCCGGAAGGAGACGTCCACGAACCACTCGCCGAGTCTGCCCGGAACCTGCCCGACCGCCTGGTTCACGCCGAGGGGGATCCAGCGGTAGAGCGTGACGGACTGAATCGCTCCCGAGGACAGGGCCTTCCACCCGATGTCGAAGATGGCCCCGAAGGCAAAGAGGCAAGAGAGCGCCACGGAAACGGTTCCGACCGCGGTGTGAATCGACCGGAACGGGATTTCCGCGTGGCCTCCGTGATCCTCGCCGCCGGCGGCCGCAGGCGTCGGCTGCGGCGCGGCGTCGCCGTGCCCATTCCCGCCCTCGAACCGGGTTCGGTGCGAGATCAGGTAGAGAAAGCCGTTGATCAGGAATCCGGCGAGCGGGAAGAGCGGAATGGCCCAGATCAGCTGCTTCATCCGCTATCCCTGCAGCACGTCGGCTTCTTCGACGTTCAACGTCTTCCGCTGCCGGAAGAGTGAAATGGTCAGGGCCAATCCGACGGCCGCCTCTCCGGCGGCGATCGTGATGACGAAAACCGAGAACACCTGGCCCGTCAGGTCCGAGAGGCGGCGGGAAAAGGCGATCAGGTTCAGGTTGACGGCGTTCAACATCAGCTCGATCGACATCAGGAGCGTCAGGAAGTTCCGGCGCACGAGAACGCCGAAGAACCCGATCGCGAAGAGCAGGAAACTGACGACGAGAAAGTGATTGATGGTGATGGTCATGGTTGAGGGGTTAGGGGCGAGGGGTTAGGGGTTAGGGACCGAAGCGGGGCTCCCTCGTCCCTCATCCCTCGCCCCTCGACCCTCGCCCCTGCTCGAGGGGTTAGGGGCGAGGGGTTAGGGGTTAGGGACCCAAGCAATGGGAAACTCGGGGCTCTGCTCTCGTCCCTCATCCCTCGCCCCTCGACCCTCGCCCCTGCACGAGCCCTGATCCCTCGCCCCTCGACCCTCGCCCCTGCTCGAGGGGTTAGGGGTGAGGGGTGAGGCGTTAGGGACCGAAGCAACGAGGGATTCGGTCTCTTGCCCCCGTCCCTCATCCCTAGCCCCTCGACCCTCGCCCCTGCTCGAGGGGTTAGGGGTGAGGGGTTAGGGGTTAGGGACCCAAGCAATGGGAAACTCGGGGCTCTGCTCTCGTCCCTCATCCCTCGCCCCTCGACCCTAGCCCCTGCGCGAGCCCTCATCCCTCGCCCCTCGACCCTCGCCCCTGCGCGAGCCCTTGCCCCTGCTTCTCTCAATCCGTTTTCTCCGTCGAGCGCCTGCCTAGCACCACGGCTCCGATCATCGCCACGAGCAGAAACACCGAGGCCACTTCGAACGGAAGCAGGTAATCGCGATAGAGCACGGAGGCCACGGCCTCGGTGTTGCCCAGGAGCCTGCCACCGACCGAGCGGAGGGCATCGGGCCTCTCCGGGAGATCGGCGAACTTCTCCGTCCACAGGATGTAGAGGAAGGGCAGCGCGAACGCGGGTAGCAGGAGGAGCGCGATGTCCCATTGATGCTGAAACGCCTTGCTCCCCTTCACGGTCCTCTGGTGCACGAGCATGATGACGAAGAGAAAGAGCACCATGATGCCGCCCGCGTAGACGAGCATCTGGACGGCTCCCGGAAACTCCGCCTGCATCAAGAAAAAGATGCAGGCGACGAGCAGGAAAGAGGCGAGCAGGAACAGGGCCGAGTGAACCGGGTTCCTCGCGACGACGACCGCCGCGGCCATCGCGAGGGCCAGCACGGCGAACAGGGCGAAGGCCCAGCCGGCCGCGCCGGTCAGCAGGACTCCCGTCATGCTACCCCTGCTCCACGACGGTGAACGGCTTCACGTTTTCCGCCGCTTGCCAATCGGTGAGCTTGCGGATGTCGAGGTAGAGCGCTTCGTTGCGCTCATAGGCGGCCATCTCGTAGGTCTTCGTCGTCAGCCAGATCGACTTGGGCGTGGTCGGGCACGCCTCCTCGCAGAGCTGACAGAACATGCAGCGCTTCAGGTCGACGTCGAAGCGGTCCAGCACCTTGACGGACTTCCCCGCCTCGTTCTTCTCGTTGTGCCAGTCGATGTAGATGATGTCGATCGGACAATCGATCGCACAGAGCGTGCACTTGATGCACCGCTCTTCGTCCAGGCGGAACATCCCCCGGAAGCGGTCGGACGGGACCTTCTTCTGCTCCGGGTACTGGATCGTCACCTTCTTCCGGAAGAGGTGTCGCCCCGTGACGGACAGTCCGTCGAAGAGATCGAGGAGCGTCAACTTGTCGAGCCACTTCTTCAGTGCCATTCGTGCGCCTCAGGCCGATTCTTCGGCGCCCTGCGGGACGGCGGCCAGGCGCTCCCGCCGGGTCAGCGCGCGGCGGAGCCGGGCGAGCAGCGCCATCGCCACGAACGCGCCGCCGTAGATCCAGGAGAGCGCGAAGAGGCCGTTCGTCCGACCCGGGGTCGCCAGGATCGCGACCGCCACCACGACGATGTTGGCGAGCGCGACCGGGATCATCCACTTCCAGCCGAGTGCCATGAGCTGGTCGAACCGGTAACGCGGGAACGTCGAGCGGAACCAGATGTAAACGAAGAGGAAGAACCCCACCTTGAGCAGGAACCAGACGGCCGGCGGCAGAACGTCGAGAAACGCCAACGCCTTCACGCTCGGAAACGGACGCAGCCACCCTCCGAAGAAGACCGTGACCGCGACGCACGAGATGATGATCATGGCCGTGTACTCGCCTAGAAAGAAGAAGGCGAACTTCACGCCCGAGTACTCCGTGTTGAAGCCCGAGACGAGCTCCGACTCCGCCTCCGGCAGATCGAACGGGTTGCGGTTGGTCTCCGCGACCCCGGCCACGAAGTAGACGAAGAAGGCGACCAGGCCCGGGAACACGAACCATAGGTGGATCCGCTGCTGGCGCTCGACGATCTGGACCAGCGAGAGCGAGCGTGTCATGAGGATCACGGCGACGAGCGCCAGTCCCATCGGCACCTCGTAGGACACCAGCTGGGCCGCGGAGCGCAGCCCCCCGAGCAGGGAGTACTTGTTGTTCGAAGACCAGCCGCCCAGGATGATTCCGTACACGCCGATCGAGGTGAGCGCGAGCAAAAACAGCAGCCCGACATTGACGTCGGTCACATAGAGCGGCGTCGAAAGCCGGCGCGTCAACCGCAGCTCCGGCCCGAATGGGATCAGGGCGAGCGCCGTCAGCGCCGGGATCACCGCGAGGACGGGCGAAAGGAAGTGAACGAACTTCTCGGCGCCCGCCGGCGTGATGTCTTCCTTCGTGACGAGCTTGACCAGGTCCGCCAGGCCCTGGAGCGTCCCCTTGGGGCCGACGCGGTTGGGCCCGAGGCGCGCCTGCATGAAGCCCATGAGACGCCGCTCGGCGAGCACGATGACGAACCCGACGATCGCCGGCACGGTCGCCACGAGCAGCACCACCTTGAGGTAGGTCAACACGGTGGGGGTCAGAACCTTCATCGCGATTCCCGAGGCACGAATTTCGCGCCGCTCACCGGTCCACCTCCCCGAGCACGATGTCGATCGTGCCGATCAGCGCGACGAGATCCGAGATCAGGTGCCCTTTGGCCAGCCGTGGCAGCGCCTGCAGGTTGATGAAGGACGGCGGGCGGCAATGCATGCGGTACGGCCGGTTGGTCCCGTTCGAGACACAGTAGAAGCCGAGCTCCCCCTTGGGCGACTCGATCGAGGCGTACGCCTCTTCCTTAGGCGGCTTGATGACGCGCGGGACCTTGCCGCGGATCTCACCCGGCTCGAGCTTCTCGAGGCACTGCCTCAGGATGCGCGCGCTCTGGCGCATCTCCTGCACGCGGACGATGTAGCGGTCGTACGTGTCGCCGTTGGCGCGCGTCGGGATCACGAAGTCGAGCTCGTCGTAGCACTCGTACGGTTGCGCCCGGCGCAGATCCCACTCGAGGCCTGAGCCGCGGAGAACCGGTCCGGTCAGCCCCCACTCGACGCACTCTCGTGCGGAGATCACGCCGATCCCGACCGTTCGCTTCTTCCAGATACGGTTGTCGGTCAGGAGCTGCTCGTAGTCGTCGATGCGCGCGGGCAAGTCGTCAATGAACTCCCGTACCCGCTCGACCCAGCCCGGCGTCAGGTCGAACGGAAGGCCCCCGATCCGCATGCAGTTCAAGGTCAACCGCGCCCCGCAGTACTCCTCGAAGAAGTCCAGGATCTGCTCCCGCTCGCGGAAGGCGTACCAGAAGGGCGTCACCGCTCCGAGATCGAGGCCCGACGTGCCGAGCCAGACCAGGTGCGAGGAGATCCGCTGCAGCTCGTCCAGAATCACCCGGATGAGCTGCGCGCGACGGGGGATCTCGACTCCGAGCAGCTTCTCGATGGTCAGGCAGAAGGCATGATTGTTGGTCGCGGCCGCGACGTAGTCCATGCGGTCGGTATGGGGGATCCCCATCGGGTAGGTCTCGGTCTCGAAGAGCTTCTCGGTCCCCCGGTGGAGGTATCCGACGTCCGGCTTCACCTCGAGGATCTTCTCGCCGTCGACCCTCAGGACCAGCCGAAGCACGCCGTGGGTCGAGGGGTGCTGCGGGCCGAAGTTGAGCTCCATCTCCTGGACGTCGAAGAGAGTCGGCGCCTCGGGATGCTCGGGAACGCCCGCCGCGGGCCGGGGCACCCCGAGCTCCGTCGAGCGGCGGGCGAAGTAGGACGCTTCGTCCCGTTCGGCGTCGGTCAAGCGGGGGTCATCGGTCACGGCGAAACCACCGATTCCTCATGACACCACTTTCCGATTCGGGTCATCCAGCGGGGGCCCGCCCCCCTCCGGCCACTCCTCCGGATAGATGGCCGCACCCGTGTCGATCCCCTCCACCGGGAAGTCCTTGCGCAGAGGGTGCCCGTGGAAGCCTTCCCAGGTCAGGATGCGGCGCAGGTCCGGGTGGCCCGCGAAGGGGATTCCGAACATGTCCCAGGTCTCCCGCTCCGACCAGTTGGCCGCCAGAAACACGCTCGCGATCGAGGGGACCTCCTCCCCGTCCTCCGCACCGCACTTGACACGGATGCGGGCGTTCTTCGAGAAGGAGTAGAAGTGATACACCACGTCGAAGCGCGGCTGGCGGTCCTTCCAGTCGACCGCCGTGACGTCCACGCAGTAACGGAAGTCCTCGGCGTCCTTGAGATGGCGGGCGACGCGGTCGATCGCCTCGCGCGCGACGGTCACCGTCACCTGGCCGGCGAATTCCTTGGCGGAGAGGACCGTGTCGGGCAGAGCCGCCCGAAGCGATTCCACCCACGGATGGCTCGAGGCGTCCCGCGCTTCGAGCTTGGCTCTCGGGGTCTCCTTCGCCTTGGCCTCCCCGCCCTGGGGGGAGGCCGGCGGCGGTGGCGTCTTCTCCTCCGCCATCCGGTCTACGACGCCTTCCGCACGACCCTCATCCGGTCGATCTTCTTCTGGAGGGCGATGATCCCGTAGATGAGCGCCTCGGGCCGCGGCGGACAGCCGGGAACGTACACATCGACGGGCACGATGCGGTCGACGCCCTGTGTGACCGCATAGGTCCGATAGGGCCCGCCGCACGTCGCGCACGAGCCCATGGCGATGACCCATTTTGGCTCGGGCATCTGGTCATAGAGCCGCTTGACGATGGGGGCCATCTTCTCGACAACCGTCCCCGCCACAATCATCAGATCCGATTGGCGGGGCGTGCCCCGGAAGACTTCCGCGCCGAAGCGCGCCAGGTCGTGCCTGGCGTCCATCACCGCCATCATCTCGATCGCGCAGCAGGCCAGGCCGAACTGCATGGGCCAGATCGAGGACCGGCGTGCCCAATTGATCACGGAGTCGACGGTCGTCGTCAGGACGTTCTCTTCGAAGCGATTTTCCACCAGGCCCATGGGGCTGCCTCCGGCCGGGCCGCTAGGCCCAGTCCAACGCCCCGCGGCGCCAGACGTAGAGATATCCCACGACGAGGATCACGAGGAAGACGAGCATCTCCACCAGGCCGAACCAGCCCAGCCGGTGGAACAGGACGGCCCAGGGAAAGAGAAAGATGGTCTCGACGTCGAAGACGACGAAGAGGACCGCGATCAGGAAGTAGCGCACCGAGAAGCGCGTGTCGAACGCGACGGTCGTCGGTGCGATGCCGGACTCGTAAGGCTCGAGCTTGGCTGGGTTTGGCCGGCGGGTCTGGATGGCCTTCGCGATGAAGATGGTCGCCAGCGGCAGAGCCGCCGCGAGCAGGGCGAAGACCAATATGGGGGCGTAGCCTGCCAAGGTCCGGCCATTCTATCGGTTGAAGGGAGAGAGTCAAACTGAGGAAGCGGTCAGCTGTCAGCTATCAGCTGTCAGCTATCAGCTATCAGCGATCAGCTACCAGCTGGTCCGCCGATCGCTTTCGTTCTGGCTGACGGCTGAAAGCTGAAAGCTCACTCGGTCACACGTCCCTCGTCTGGACGAGCACCGACAACTCTTCGCCCATCCCGTCCGGATCGATCAGCCGATACGCGCGCCACTTCTCGGCGTCGCTCGCGACGAAATCCAGGAGCCCCGCCCGGGCAAGATACCCCGCCTGCCGGAAGATCCCGCGCGTCGAGAGGCCCTCCGCTTCGCCGGCGCGCACGAGCTCGTCCCAGTTGACGTGAGCCGTGAGATCCACCTCGCCCGGGCGCGCCAGCGGGTCTCCCCCCCGCCGGCCCGCGGAGTGCACCGCAAGCGTGCCGCCCGGACGCGCGAACGGATGATAGAGGACCGGCGCGCGATGCCCGTAGTCGAATGTGACGAGAGCCCCGCCCGCGAGGGATCGGGCCAGGCGACGGTAGAGCGGCGCCGCGTCGAAGGCGATCTCCCCCGCCTGCCCCGGAGCCAGAGCAATCCCGAAGGCCGCAAGATGTGCGCGGCAGGTTTCCGGCGCCGGCTTGCGGACCCAGACGAACCGGCCTCCTTCGAACCCGACCCGCAGCTCCTCGAGTCCCTCGGTCGAGCCCTCGACACGCACGATCGGCAGGGCGTCGAAAAGCTCGTTGGAGAAGATCCAGCCGGCGACCGAGCTCTCGCCAAGTTCCTCCGCCGACTCGAGCAGGCGCAGTTGCCGCGCCCGGCTGCGCCCGCTCAGCTGCTCCCGAGCGCGCCGCGAGCGCTCGATCACGGTGAGCCGGACCCGGGTCGCAAAGGCCGGATCCTGAACTTCCAGAGCAGCGACGAAGTCCTCGAGAAACCGTCCGTTCCCGGCGCCGGCCTCCACGAAGTCGACCGAACCCTCGAAGCCCTCCGTCTCCCGGCGAAACTCCTTCGCGATGACCGACGCGAAGGCGGGTGAGATCGACGGCGCGGTGACGAAGTCCCCCGGCTCGCCGATCGCAGCGCCGCGGGAGTAGTAGCCCGCCTGCGGATCGTAGAGGGCCGCGGTCATGAAGTCCCGAAAGGAGATCGGTCCCTCCTCGGAGATTCGCTGCGAAAGGCGCTCGGCGAGGGAAGGCACTTGCCTCGGTTCTCTCTGGCCGTCGATTATATTTTCGCTGTGCCCAGACGTCGCCGGCTGCTGATGCTTCTCGCCGCCGCCGCGTCGCAGCTCGTCGAGTGCGCCTCGCGCCACGGGCAACCGCTTCCCACCTTCGAGGACTACTCCGACGGCGTCTCGATCTTCGGTGGAGAATTCCTGGAGGACTGGAAGGCGGGCTCTCGAGATCCGAGGTTCTACGCGCCGGATTTCGCCTGGAGCGGGCCCCTGCCCGGGGACGCCCTGGAAAAGGTCGAGTCAAGGCCGCCTCTCTCGATCGCGGTCTTTCAGGGCGCCGCACCCTCGATCCCCCCGCCCCGACCCTCTCCCGCCGGCAAGGGGAGGGAAGCACTCCGGGACAGACTCGGCGAGATCCGCTCTCGGTTCTCTTCGCTCGGCCGAACGGAGAACGTGATCTTCGACTTTCGACGCCACGGCGAGCAGCGGGAGGTTGTGTTCGGCCTTCTGCTCACCGGACGCGGCGAGGGCGCCCTACTGCGGCAGGACGGCGGAAGGATCCACGCCTTCCTTTCGCCGGCCGCCGGCCGCAAGGGCGCTTGGCAGCTTCAGTCGGCGTGGCTCGAGAGCTGGATGTCCGCTTCCTCGGGCCAGCCGCTTTTCGAGGAGACGGCCGAAAGGGCCGGCCTGGCGCGAGCACACCGGGCGTTCCTTCCCAACGCGGCGAGAAACGTCCCGATCCCGGGCGAGCACCTGCCACCCGGTGTGGCGGTTCTCGACTTCGACGGCGACGGACGGGAGGACCTCTTTCTGGCGGGAGGCGACGGCAACCTTCTCTACCGCAACCGGGGGGATGGAACCTATGAAGACGTGACCCGGAAGGCCGGCGTCTCGGGACAGGAGGGCGAGGCCACCGGGGCCCTTGCCTTCGACTTCGACAATGACGGACGCACGGACCTCTACGTCACGTATCTCGACCGGCCGAATCTTCTCTATCGCAACCGAGGCGACGGAACGTTCGAGGAGATCGGGAAGAGGGCCGGCGTGGCCCTGATCGACACTTGCACTTCTGCCGCCGCCTTCGATTACGACCGGGATGGCTGGCCGGACCTGTACGTCCTGGTCTACGGCCGTCCGGATCACGGCCCCAATTTCCAAGCGGACAACGCGCCGCCCAATCACCTCTTTCACAACAATCGCGACGGCACCTTCACCGACGTGACCAAGGAGTCGCACACGGGCGACACGGGTTGGGGGCTGGCGCTCGAGTCGGCCGACCTCGACGGCGACGGCTGGCCCGACCTCTACATCGCCAACGACTTCGGCAACCACGCCTACCTGCACAACAACGGCGACGGCACGTTCTCGAATCTCGCGAAGAAGGCGGGCGTGCTCGACCCCGGGTTCGGAATGGGAGTCGCCATCGACGACTACGACGGCGACGGCCAACTCGACTTCTACGTCTCGAACTACTCTTTTCCGATCAACTGGTTCCTGAGCGACCCGCGCTACCCGATGCCGGGGTTTCCCTACTCCTTGGGGCGCCCGATCGTCTGGCGCCGATTGAAGGCGCTGTCGCGGGGGTCCTCGCTTTTCCGGCAGGAGGGCCGGGGCGGTTTCGTCCGGACCTCGGACGAGGCCGGCGTGTGGGACACCTCCTGGTCGTGGGGCTGCGTCTTCGTGGACGCCGACCTGGACGGCCGAGCCGACCTCTTCGTCGTCAACGGCATGGTCACGGGCAAGAACGAGCGCGAGCGCGAGGTCGACTTCTGGAACTTGATGAGCGCTGAGTTCAAGAAGTTCGAGAAGGGAGTTCCGGTCGCCGAGTTTGGCGACGACTCGCTCTGGGGGCGCACTCCCAAGCGTTTCTACCGGAACCGGGACGGACGGCACTTCGACGAGCTCGCGGCGGTGACCGGCCTCGAGTCCGACTCCAACCAGCGCGGCCTCGTGGTCACCGACGCGAACGGCGATGGCGCCCCGGACCTCTTCGCGACCGGGTTCCTGCAGCGGCCCGCACTCTGGATCAACCGAAACCCGTCGCACGCGAGAACGCTCGTGGTCGCACTCGAGGGAGATCCGGCCGCACCGGGCCGCTACAAATCGACGCGCGAGGCTCTGGGCGCGACCGTCACCGTCGAGGTGGCCGAAAGGAAACGCGCGCAAGTCGTCGCGGCGGGCTACTCCTTTCTCTCCTCCGGGTCGAAGGCGCTGTACTTCGGCCTTGGCGACCGGGAGGAGGCCGATCGCGTGACGGTCCGGTGGCCGTCGGGGCGGATCACGGTTCGACAGAACGTCCCCGCCGGCACGCTCGCCCTGCAAGAGAACGCGGAGGCGAAGTGACCTCCTGGCCGGGGGCCCAGGCTCGAGGCGAGCCGGCGGGCCTGTAGAATGCCCGCCGGCTCGGAGGAACTCGACACGTGGAAAAGAAACGCAAGTTCCTTTTCGTCTCGCTCTCCGGCCTGATCGGCGACATCGCCTGGCAGGTCCTGAAGGAGGGCCACGAAGTCCGATACTTCATCGGCGACGAGAAGGAGAAGGACATCGCCGACGGGTTCGTTCCAAAGTCGGAGGATTGGAAAGCCGATGTTCCCTGGGCCGACATCATCGTCTTCGACGACACGCTCGGCCAGGGCGCCGAAGCGCAGGCGCTTCGCTCCGCCGGGAAGCCGGTGGTCGGCGGCACCGCCTACACCGACCGCCTCGAGGACGACCGCTCCTTCGGGCAGGAGGAGCTGAAAAGCGCCGGGGTTTCGATCATCCCCTACCGGGACTTCGATTCATTCGACGACGCGATTCAACACGTGGCCGACAATCCCGGCCGCTACGTCATCAAGCCGAGCGGCGAGGCCGGCAATGTCAAGCGGCGCCTCTTCGTCGGCGACGAGGAGGATGGACGCGACGTCATCCGGATGCTCGAAGCCTACAAGAAGGCCTTCTCGGACGAGATCAAGGTCTTCCAGCTTCAGAAGCGCGTCGTCGGCGTTGAAGTGGCGGTGGGAGCCTTCTTCAACGGAAAAATCTTCGTTGACCCGATCAATGTGAACTTCGAGCACAAGAAGCTCTTCCCGGGCAATAGCGGACCGCCGACCGGCGAAATGGGAACGGCCATGTTCTGGAGCGAGCCGAACCGCATCTTCAACCAGACGCTCTTGAAGATGCAGGGCAGGCTCGCCGAGGAGGGTTACGTCGGCTACATCGACATCAATTGCATCGTGAACAACAACGGGATCTACCCGCTCGAGTTCACGTCCCGGTTCGGCTACCCCTCGATCTTCATCCAGCAGGAAGGGATGATCACGCCGATCGGGCACTTCCTCTGGGACCTCGCGCACGGTCTGGACCCGAAGCTCAAGGTCAAAAGCGGCTTCCAGGTCGGCGTGCGCATCGTCATGCCTCCCTTCCCGTTCGACGACGACGAGACCTTCGAGTCGTTCTCGAGGAACGCGGTCATCGTCTTCAAGAAGGGGGCGCCCGAGGAAGTTCACATCGAAGACGTCAAGATCGTCGAAGGGCAGTGGCTCGTCGCCGGCACCTCCGGCGTCATCCTCACGGTCGTCGGGCTCGGACAGACCATGAAGCAGGCCCAGGCGCAGGCTTATGCGCGCGTGCGCAACATCCTGATTCCGAACATGTATTACCGGGACGACATCGGCGAGCGGTGGGCCGAGGACAGCGACAAGCTGCACAACTGGGGATACCTGCGGTAGTCGAACCCGGTCCGGGCGGACCGGACACCCTTCGCCTGTTCGTGGGAGAATCTCCAAGATGTTCCCGGTCCGGACGGGTGCGGGACCGTCACGCCGCCCGTCTCTGACGATCTGGTCGCTCGCGGCCCTCGCGGCGGGCCTCCTCTTGGGGATTCTGGGTCACCTGTCGGGCACCTCGGGGTTCACTCGCCTCGCGGACGCCATCCGGCCCCTCGGCGACCTTTGGATCGCCGCGCTTCAGATGACGGTGGTGCCACTCGTGATCACCTACACCCTTGCGGCGATCGTCGGCGCCGGGGGAGGAAGAACCGTCGGGACTCTGGGCGGCCGGGCCGTCCTTCTCTTTCTCGCCATGCTCGCGGCAGCAGGCCTCCTGACGATGGGACTGGCGCCGATGCTCGTCCGGCTCTACCCGGTCGGTCCCACCACACGGGCGGCCCTTGGAAAGGGAGTGGCGATTCCGGAGGCGGCGCGACAGGCCGCGGGGTCGGGCTACGGCTCCCTCGTGGACTGGCTCTCGGGCCTGCTTCCCCGCAACCTCCTCGAGTCCGCTGTGCGCGGCGAGGTCTTGCCATTGCTGCTCTTCACCGCCATCCTCGGCATCGCCATCGCGCGGCTGCCCGACGACCGGCGCGAGGCTCTCGACCGCCCGATCCAGGCTCTGGCCGCCGCGATGCTCGAGTGCGTGCGGTGGATTCTGGCCTTCACGCCACTGGGCGTCTTCGTCTTCACCTATCGTTTCACCCTCGGGGCGGGGGGTCAGGCGGCCGGAGTTCTGGGGGCGTGGGTCGTCCTCGTGTCGGGACTTCTGCTGCTCTCGACGGCGCTGCTGTACCCCGCCAGCGTCCTTCTCGGGCGGACGACCCTGCGGGCCTTCGCCCGCGCGGCGGCTCCGGCCCAGCTCGTCGCCGTCAGCACGAGGTCGTCGATCGCGACGCTGCCGGCCCTGGTCCAGGGAGCCCGCGACCACCTGAGGCTCCCCGATGCCGCCACGGGCTTCGTTCTGCCGCTGTCGGTGTCGGTGTTCAAGGTCAACCGAACGATCTCGAGCACGGCAAAGCTCATCTTTCTCGCGCACCTCTACGGAATTCCGTTGTCCTCGACGACGCTGGCGAGCTTCCTGATCACCGTGATGATCCTGAGCTTCAGCACCGTCGGGCTGCCCAGCGGGGGCGCGAACTTCAAGACCCTCCCCGCCTACCTCGCCGCGGGACTGCCGATCGAGGGCCTCGTCATCCTCGAAGCCGTCGAGACGATCCCCGATATCTTCAAGACACTGCTCAACGTGACGGGAGACATGAGCGCGGCGACCATCCTGTCCCGGTCGAGCCGCGCGGCTCGCGGCACCGTCGCCGCCGTCGGGGAGATTCGACCGGCGACGGAGGCCGTTTGAGATCCCGAGTCGCAGCGGCGGCACCGTGATCCATTTCGTCCTGCCCGCGAGGAGCGAGTGGACCTTGCGCGAGTACCTCTCGCATTGGGGCACCGGTGTGGCCCACCTCTTCCAGATCCTCCACTACGAAAGCCTCGCGGACCGGACGTCCTTCGATCGCGGCACGTACGTCCTCGCCGGCTTGCAGCTGACGCCCGGCCTGCAGCAGATCGTCGAGGAGCTGCACCGGCGCCTGTCCCTACCGGACGGCGTCCGGTTTCTCAACCACCCGAAGCGGACTATGGGCCGCTACGCGCTTCTCGGGGAGCTGCGGCGCCGGAATCTCAACGAGTTTCGCGCCGTACGTCTCAACGAAGGCGTCGCGGCTTTGCGCTACCCGATCTTCCTGAGATCAGAGTGGGAGCACACCGGGGCGCTCTCGCCGTTGCTCCGCTCCCCCTCCGAGGTCGATGGTGGGATCGGGCGAGCGGTCTGGCAGGGGCACCGCTGGGAGGACCTTCTCGCGGTGGAGTTCTGTAATACCGCCGATGCCAACGGCTACTACCGGAAGTACAGCGCCTACATCGTCGGGGACCGGATTCTTCCCAAGAGCCTGGAGTACGGACGCAGCTGGATGCTCAAACACGCCCAGTGCGAGTACTCCGAGCCGATGCTTCTCGAGGAGCGCGAGTACATCGTCGGTAACCCGCACGAAGCGCAGCTTCGGGAGATCTTCGGCATCGCCGGCGTCGAGTACGGCCGGATCGATTACGCGATCAAGGACGGCCGAGTCCAGACCTGGGAGATCAACCTCCACCCGACGATCGGCCGAGGGCCGGACCTCAAGCGCAGTGGCCGGGTCCCCCTCGAGCTCGAGCCGACGCGACGCGTGGGAAAAGAGCACTTCTATCGGGGCTTCGCGGCGGCGTGGAGGGAAGTGGATCTATCCGCGGGCGCCCGGCCGCCGATCTCCGTCGCTTTCGAACCTCGGATCGGTCGCTCCGAACTCTCCGCTGAGCGCACTCCGGCGCGATCCCATCGTCTCCTCCGGCGAGCCCTCCGACCCTTCAAACCGCTCTTCGAGACGGTCGCGCGGCCACTGTTTCCCCTTGTCGGAAGGCTCGCCAGACGCGGCGAGCGATAGGAGCCGGAGCCGATAGTGACAGGACGGAGTTGACGGGGCTCGAGCTCGGCCGTCTCGGCGATTCCCCGGCTTGCCTGCCGGAGAACCGCCGAGCAGCCTCACCCGGGCTTCGAGGTCTCTCGACCTACCGCCGGACGAACCAGACGTCCCAGAGCCGGACCTCCCTGGGCTTTCCGCGGCGGTTCTCCCGCCACGCCTTGCCCCGCGCGAGGAATCGGTTCCCATACGGGTCCACCCGCTTGGAGATCTCGTAGTCGTACTCGAGCTTCAGGATTCCGGCCTGGTCGAGCGTAAGCAGCTCGCCGGGCCGCGAGACGCCGTCGTGATCGCGGTCGATCCAGAGCCTTAGCTTCGGCCAGACCGCGTCCTCCGGTCCGATGAAGCCGTCGAAATTTCCTCCGAAAGCTTCCAAGTCGTACTCCGCCAGGGCGATGTAGCCGTACTGCGCCTTCTCTCCCGTGGAAAGCCGCGTGTTGTTGCCGAATAGCTCGAGGCCGCTGTCGATTGTTCCGTTTCCGTCGCGATCGAGCACCAGGAAGGCGACGCTCGACCCCGGAGCCGTCCAATTCGTTTTCTCGGGCATCCCGTCGGCGTCCAGATCGAAGAGGACCGGCTCATCGGAAAGCGGAAACCCCTCGTTCTCGAGGTCGATGACGATCGGACTGTTGCCGCAGTTTTTCGCGCCCTGTAACGTCACGGGCTCCCGCTGCGCGGACGCGGGAGCGGGGTCGCCGTCCTCCGGGGCGTCGGAAGGATCGAGGCGTTCCGGCGCCCCTGGACCGCCGGGAACCCGCTCCGGAGCGCCGACGGAGGTCGGAATGGGCCCGCCGTTCCCCTCGCAGGCCGGACCGGAGGCGACCGGAACACAACTCATGGCGCTGCCGAAGGAATTCGACGCCTTCAGGGCGCCCGCGGCGTCGTAGGCGCCCGCCGTCAGCGCCGCGCGATAACAGCGGCCGGGGCTTCCGCCGGCGACCAGGTTTTGCTGGTACCGGCAGCTGACGTCCCCGTTGACGTTCGCCACACACTCGACGGCGTACGGAACCCACCCGATCATCGCGAAACTGGCGGTGTCGTAGATGTAGTGCGATCCCTTGAGCGTTCGCCCGCGGATCGGGTCCTGGACCATCGCCCACCCGAAGGACGCCAGCCGGCTTCCGCTCGAGCCCAGATCGACCCCGCCGGTCACGGACTCTTGAGCGCCAAGGACACGCCCCGCGAGAAACAGCACCGAAACCAAGAGCTTTCTCATGATTCTTTTTCTCCTCCCGTTGCTGCCGTTTCCGATCGCCGGCCGGCTCGAACTCTTGATTACCTAATTGTCACGAGCGGCAGCGGAGAAGGATCCGCGGGGAAAACGGACAGGAACGACGAGCCGCTGGCAGATTGCTGAAGAATGGTGTGGTGCGGCGTTGCGAGCGCCGCGGGTCGAGATGCGAGGCGACGCGACGCAGGCGCATCGTCCAGGAGCGGCAACGAGGTCTTTGCGCTGGCGCTCGACGCGCCCCGAGCGAGGGCGGAGAGCAGTTCTAGCCGCGCGCCGCTTTTTCCTGCGCGTCGACGACGGCGATGGCGGCCATGTTCACGATGTCCGCGACGTCTTCTCCGCGTTGCAGCACGTGAACGGGGCTCTTCATGCCGAGCAGGATGGGCCCGATCGCTTCGGCGCCGGCCAGGCGCCAGACGAGCTTGTAGGCCGCGTTGGCCGACTGGAGGTCCGGGAAGATCAAGACGTTCGGCCGGTGGACGGCCGCCCACGGGTAGTCGGAGGCGAGCATCTCGGGCACGACGGCGAGGTCCGCCATCATCTCGCCGTCGACCGGAAGCTGCGGCCGGGCGGCCTTGAGGATCTCCACGGCCCGCTTGACCTTCAACGCCTTCTCATGGCTGTTGGAGCCGAAGTTGGAGAACGAGATCATGGCGAGCGACGGCTCCATGTCGAAGCGCTGCACCGCCCCGGCGGTCAAGAGTGCGATCTCCGCCAGATCCTCCGCCGTGGGATCGATGTTCACCGTCGTGTCGGCGAAGAAGAACGTCCGCTCCTTGAGGATCAGGATGTAGAGGCCCGAGACCCGGCGGACGCCGGGGGCGGTGCCGACGATCTGAAGGGCCGGCCGGATAGTGTCGGGATAGGACTGCGTCAGGCCCGAGATCACGCCGTCCGCGTCCCCGGCGTCGAGCATCAGCGGCCCGTAGTAGTTGCGCACGCGCGCCAGCCGGGCGGCGGTCTCGGCCGTCACGCCGGAGCGCCGGCGCAGGTCGACCAGCCGCTTGGCGTATTCCGGTAGCTTCGGCGAGCTCTCCGTGTGCACGAGGTCGATCCGGTCCATCGGTAGCTGGAGGTCCTTGGCCAGCTGCTCCACCTCCTTCTCGCGCGCGAGCAGAATCGGCCGGCAGATCCCCTCCTCCGCCAGGATCTTGGCGGCCCGCAGGATCTTGGGATGCTCCCCCTCGGGGAACACGATGCGCTTGGGGTCCCGGCGGGCCTTCTCGATGATGACACTCATCACTTCGCGCGAGCGAGAGAGCAGCGCCTCGAGCCTTCTGAGATAGGCGCCCATGTCGGTAATGGGCTTGCGGGCAACGCCCGAGAGCATCGCCGCCTCGGCCACGGCCGGCGCCACCCAGAGCAGCACCCGATAGTCGAAGGGCTTCGGGATCAGATACTCGCGCCCGAAACGAAAATTCAAGCCGCCGTAGGCCTTGGAGACCGAGTCCGGCACATCCATCTTGGCCAGCGCCGCCAGCGCCTGGGAGGCCGCCCTCTTCATCGGCTCGTTGATCTCGGTCGCGGCCACGTCGAGCGCGCCGCGGAAGATGAACGGAAAGCCGAGAACGTTGTTGACCTGGTTGGGATAGTCGCTGCGGCCGGTCGCCATGATGACGTCCGGCCGCGCGGCCCGCGCCTCCTCCGGCGTGATCTCGGGCTCCGGGTTGGCGAGCGCGAAGACGATCGGGTCCCGCGCCATCTTCTTAAGCATCTCCCCGGTGACGATCCCCTTCGTCGAGAGGCCCACGAACACGTCGGCCCCGGCGAGCGCGTCCGCAAGGGTTCGCTCGGAGGTCTTCACGGCAAATTGCGCCTTGTAGGGGTTCAAGTCCTCCTTGCGCCCTTCGTAGATCACGCCCGCCTTGTCGACGAGGCGAAGATTCTCCTTCCGGACGCCGTAGGACAGGTACAGCTTCGCGCAGGCGATGGCCGAAGCTCCCGCCCCCACAAACACCACCTTCGCCTGGTCGATTTTCTTGCCCACGATCTCGAGCGCGTTGAGCAAAGCCGCGGCGGAGATGATCGCCGTTCCGTGCTGGTCGTCGTGAAAGACGGGAATCGTCAGAAGCTTCTTCAGTTCCTCCTCGATCTCGAAACATTCGGGCGACTTGATGTCCTCGAGGTTGATCCCGCCGAAGGTCGGCGCGATCCGGGCAACCGTGTCGATAAACGCCTTGGGATCCTGCGCGTCCACCTCGATGTCGAAGACGTCGATATCGGCGAAACGCTTGAAGAGGACCCCCTTGCCCTCCATGACGGGCTTGGCCGCGAGCGGGCCGATATTCCCCAGGCCGAGGACCGCGGTGCCGTTGGAGATCACCGCGACGAGGTTCCCCTTCGCCGTGTACTCGTAGACCTTGTCGGGGCTCTTCGCGATGGCCAGGCACGGTTCGGCGACACCGGGGCTGTATGCGAGCGAGAGGTCCTCCTGGGTGCGGCAGGGTTTGGTCGCGACGACCTCGATCTTTCCCTTGCGGCCGCGCGCGTGGTACTCGAGGGCTTCCTCGGGCGTGATCCTTCTCATCCACTTCCCGCCAGGGCCCGGCGCACCTCCCGGACCGCCTCGAGAGCCTCCGCGCGGGGCACGGCGCGCGTCTTCCGGTCTCGACGCGTCACGATCTCGACGTTTCCGTCCTTCAGAGCGCGCCCGCCGACGTTGATTCGGATGGGAAAACCGAGCAGATCCGCGTCCTTGAACTTCACCCCGGGGCGCTCGTCCCGGTCGTCATAGAAAACCTCCAGGTCCGCCGCCAGGAGCGACGCGTACAGGGCATCGGCCGCCTCGCGCGTGGCGGGCTCCGAGGCGTTCAACGACACGAGCTCGATCTCGAAGGGCGCGAGCGCGAGCGGCCAAAGGATGCCGTCCGCGTCGTGGTTCTGCTCCACGGCGGCCGCCATCGTGCGCCCGATCCCGATGCCGTAGCTGCCCATGACGACGGGGCGCGTTTCCCCGTTCTCGGCGGTGAACTCGCAGTGAAGGGACTGGCCGTACTTGCTGCCCAGCTTGAAGATGTGCCCCACCTCGATCCCGCGGGCGACATGCAGGGCCTTGCCGCAACGCCGGCAGGGATCGCCCACCCGCGCCTGCGCAAAGTCGGCCCAGAGCGACACGGTCGCGTCCCGCTCCATGGACAAGCCGCGCACGTGCCAGTCGCGGCGTCCGGCGCCCGTCACGGCGTTGACGGCTCCGCGCACCGACTCGTCGGCGACCAGACGCGCCTTGACCGGATCGAGGTGTTGTGGGCCGACGTAGCCGACCGGCGCCCCCGCCGCCCGTTGGACATTCTCCTCGGAGGCGAGCGTCAGGTGCTCGACACCCAGAGCGTGCCGCAGCGCGACCTCGTTGACGTCGAGGTCGCCCCGCACAGCGGCGACGACGAAGCCCTGTTCCGTCTCGTAGACGAGACACTTGATCATCCGCGAGGCGGTGATTCCGAGGAACTCCACGACGTCGGTGATTCCGCCTTTGCCCGGCGTCTCCACCTCCGCCATCGGCGTGACCGTCTCGTCTTCCCAGGGCGCCCTCCGGCGCCCCGTCTGGGCGCGCTCGAGGTTGGCGCCGTAGCCGCAGGCCGCGCAGCGGACCAGTGCGTCCTCCCCGGTGTCGGCGAGAACCATGAACTCCTGGGACTGGCTGCCTCCCATGCCGCCCGAGTCGGCCTCGACGACCGTGTAGTCGATCCCGCACCGCTCGAACACGCGCCGGTAGGCCGCGTCCTGAGCACGGTAGGACTCGTCGAGGCCCGCCGCGTCCACGTCGAAGGAATAGCCGTCGTACATGAGGAACTCGCGTCCGCGCATCAGCCCGAAGCGCGGCCGGATCTCGTCGCGGAACTTCGTCCGGATCTGGTAAAGGGTAAACGGGAGTTGTCGGTAGGAGGTGACGCCCGAGCGCACCATCACCGCGAAGGCCTCCTCCGCCGTGGGCGCAAGGCAGTACTCCCCACCCTTGCGATCCTTCAGACGGAAGAGAATCTCCTCGGAGGCGTAGCGCTGCCAGCGCCCGCTCTCCTCCCACAGCTCCCGCGGCTGCAGGATCGGGATCTCGACCTCGTGAAAGCCCGCCCGGTTCATCTCCTCTCGCACGATGGCTTCGGTCTTGCGGTTTGCGCGCAAGCCGAGCGGCGTCAGGGCGTAAACGCCGGCGGCGACCCGGCGCATCATGCCGGCGCGGGTCAGGAGAATGTGCGAGATCGCCTCGGCGTCCCCGGGGACCTCCCGGACCGTCTGCAGGAAGTACTTGGACCAGCGCATGAATGCGCGAAGATACTAGATCAGCTGGCAGCTTTCTGCTTTTCCGCTGTCCGCTGTCCGCTTTCAGCTTTCAGCCATCAGCTTTTAGCTTTCGGCCAGAACGCCGTCGGACCCGGCTGATAGCGGATAGCCGACAGCTGAGAGCTATGCCTTGCGCGAGTTTGCCGTCTCCGCCTTCTTCTTGCCTCCCACCTTCTCGACCAGGCGCAGGTTCGAGCGGACCTGCTGCATCATCCTCTCCTCGAGCGCTCCTCCCGGCGCGACGGTCTTGGCCCGGTTGAAGGCGGCCTTGGCCTCCTCCGGCTTTCCGGCCGCTAGGTAGGCCATCCCCAGATGATGGAGCGTCGTCGGCGCCGCCGCGCGTTCGCTGGAACGGCGCAGACAGTCGATCGCGCGGTCGAACTCCTGACGCTTGTAATGGACCCAGCCGAGCGCCGCGAGCGGATAGGGCTTGAGCTCATCGGGCGCGGCCGAAAGGGCGCGGCCGGCATAGTCGAGGGCGGAGTCGAGATCCTCCCCCGACTCGGCCAGGCTCGTCGCCAGCTCGTAGTAGCCCACCGTCTGGGCGGTCTTCGACGGATGCCCCTCGAGGAATTCCCGAACGAACCGGGCGGCCTCCTCGGGCTTTCCTTCCGCCCGCAGCGCTTCCGCCAGCGTCGAGCAGGCGGCCGCGGCCACGACGTCCTCGGGCTCGCCCTCGAGGACCTCCCGGCAGGCCGTCACCGCCTCCTTCCAGAGGCCGAGCGAGGCGCAGAGCAACGCGTACGAGATCCGAATCGTCGAGTTGCCCGGCTCCGCCTCCAGCGCCTTCAGATACTGCGTGTGGGCGCGGCGCAGCGACCCCCGCTGCACGTTTTCCTCCGCCTCCCGGTAGGCCTCCGCGCCGGGGCCGTCCACCCGAGGCAGGGAGTAGCGCCGCCGGCGCTCGAGCAGGCGCACGGCTTCCTGAAACTCGAGCCGCTTCGGATTTTTCTCCAGGGCGTGTTGGAAGCACTCGAGTGCGCGCTTGGGCCAGTTTTTCTCGAGGTAGCAGAGGCCGAGCTGGAACATCGCGTCCTCGGATCCGGGCTCGAGGGCCAGCGCCGCTTCGAACTGCTCGATCGCCCGCCCCACTTCCCCCTTCTCCCGCAGGACCGTTCCGAGAAGGACGTGGGCCGAGGGAACCCGCGCCACGTCGATCGCCCGGGTGAGCGCTCGCTCGGCTTCCGCCCAGCGCGAGGCATGCGCGTACAGGGCCCCGAGAGCGAAGTGCGGCAGGAACGCCTCGGGCCTCTTTTCAATGGCGCGATTCAACAGCGTTTCGGCGGTCGCCGTGTCCCCCGCCTCGGAGGCCGAGATGCCCGAGTAGACGAGCGACTCGAAGTGGTTGGGCTCGATCGCGAGGACGCGCTTGAAATATCCCGAGCCCTTCTCGATCTCGCCCGCGGAAAAAAAGGTCTCGCCCAGGTAGAAGCCGAGATCGACGTTCTCGCGATTGGTGCGATACAGATCTTCGAGCAGGCGCACGCCGCGTTCGGCGTCCAACGCCAGGATGGCGAACTCCGCTTCGCGCAAGCGCTGCCGGAGCGCGTCGCGCTGCCCGCCCGAAAAGCGCGCCACGATGCGGTCCCGCCACTCGAGGAAGCGGTCCTTCTTCTCGACCGCCAACATCCGCTCGTCCATCTTGGTTTCCCAGAGGTCGAAGACCTCCTCCGGGCGAACCGCGCCGCGGCGCTCGAGGGTCTCCTGGAGGGCCAGGATCCCGGTGTGCGCCACGAACAAGTTCTTCTCCAGGTTTCCGACCGACTCGAAGAGGGTCTTGACCGCCTCGCCGGTGCGCTTGACCACGTCCTCGAGCGTTGAGATGCGCTCGAGCAGATGCTCGTCGAATGGGATCTCTTCCTGAGTCTCGCCGCTCTCCTCGACGACGCCTACGCCGGACAGCACGAGCAGCTTCGAGTGGCAGCGGGAGCAGAACTCCTCGTCGTCACGGTTCTTGAGGCCGCAGACCTGGCAGAACATTACCGTCGCCTTCGCTTGCGGGGGGGCTGCGGCGCCGCGAGCCGAAGAGCGGACGAGATCGGAGGAACCTCAGCCCCGAGGAGCGACTTCGTACTCGTAAAAACCTCTTCCGGACTTCTTTCCCAGCCAGCCGGCGTCCACCATCTTCACCAACAAGGGGCTCGGCCGGTACTTCGGGTCTCCGAAGCCCTGCTGGAGCACGCGCAGGATCGCCAGACAGGTGTCGAGCCCGATGAAGTCGGCGAGCGTCAGCGGGCCCATCGGGTGGTTCATGCCGAGCTTCAGGATCCCGTCGATCGCTTCGCGCGTCGCGACCCCTTCCCGGAGAGTCTCGATCGCCTCGTTGATCATCGGCATCAGGACGCGATTCGAGACGAAGCCCGGGAAGTCGTTGCAGAAGATGGGGGTCTTTCCCAATCGGCGGGCAAGCGCATCCACGGCCGCCGCCGTCTCGTCGGAGGTCGAGATGCCGCGGATCACTTCGACCAGCTCCATGACCGGAACCGGGTTCATGAAATGCATGCCGATGCAGCGTTCCGGGCGCCGCGTGGCGGCCGCCAGGCGCGTGATCGAAATCGAAGAGGTATTGGAGGCGAGGATCGTTCCGGCGGCGCAGAGACCGTCGAGCCTCGAGAACAGGTCCCGCTTCACACCCTCGTTCTCGACGACGGCCTCGATGACGATGTCCGTGGCGGAAAACTTCGAAAGGTCGGTCGTGGTGGTGATGCGGTCGAGCACGCCCGCCTTCTCGGCCGCGGTGCGCCTGCCTTTGGCCACTTCCCGGTCGAGGTTCTTGCCGATGGTGGCGAGCGCCGACTCGAGAAACCGCTCCTCCACATCCGCGAGAATCACCCGACAACCCGCCCCGGCGGCCACGTGGGCGATGCCGTTGCCCATCTGGCCGCCGCCGACGACTCCGACGGTCCGGATTTCCATCGCGCGGACTTTATTGCGCCGGCGTGGGCGGCGCAACCGACGTGGCGTAAATCGAGGCGGGCGGCTCGCGCCGGTTTACGGTTTTCGGTTCACCGTTTACGAACTGGCAAGCCGGTACCGCGACGCGCCAAAGCGTGTCAGGAAGGCGACGCCGACCGCGAGAATCGATGCGGCGCTCCAGAGGAGCGGGCCGAGCAAGGGTAGGAGCGAAACGCCTCCGAGAACCGCGAAGCCGGTGGCGAGCGCCGCCGGCCGCTGCCGCGCCGAGACGGCGCCCAGCAGCCGCTGACCGAGCAAGAGGAACAGCGATCCCATTCCAAACACCTTCGCCGCGACCGCGACAACCGCAACCAGCAGGGCCGCCGGCACCGACAGCGGCGAGGGCACGAGCGCCAGCAGGGCCGCGGCGGCGAGAAAGAGCGTCAGAACGGAGAGGGCTCCGGCGAGAACGGAAGTGGAGAGCATTTCCTCGGCGCGCGCCGCGGCTCGCGCGAAGGGCGAACCGAAAAGGTAGAGCAGCAGCATCGTCCCGGCGAGCCAGCCAGCGAGGCCGAGCAAGCGCAGACCCCAGACCACCCCGGAGCCGGGCATCTCCCACGGCGCGCGGCGCATTTCGCCCAGATACAGGCGCAGCAACGCCCCCGGGGTCGAGACGACGCCGCCAACCGGCGGCACCCCCTCCGCACGAAGCTCTCCACCGAAGACGGAAAGGTTGCCGCCGACCGAGCCTCCCCGACCAAACGCGACGTCGCCGCCCCAGACGACGACATCACCCGAGACGGGCGCTTCGATCCGCACGTTCGCAAACGCCGCGAGCACGCGCCCGTCGACCGGCGTCGAAACGACGAGGTCGCGCCCGAGGGTCGTGACGGAGGCGGAAGCTCGGGAGGCCGGCGGAGCGGGTGGGGCCGAAGGCGCGGCAAGCCAGAGCAGCGCCGCGAGAATCATCTGCGCGCGAACGCTCGAGCCAGTACCCGGCGCAGCGCGAAGCCGGCGGGCAGAAGCAGAAGTAAGGCGACCCATCCGATCGACGTCGGCGAAAGCAATTTCGAGAGGGCCTCTAGGCTCGCGGGGGCGCTCCTCGAAAGATCGAACAGCCACCGTAGGCAGGCCCGCCCGAGCCCCACGAGCGACGCGGCGGCGGCCGCCGTGAGACCGACCTGTTCCCCGGCGCGCGCGAGCCCGGCCACCAGGGCCGTTCCCGAGGCGACCAGGGACGCTAGTAGCAGCAGGGGTGTCCGCCAAACTACGAGGCTCCGACGCTCGGCGCGGGAGAAGGGACGCACCCGCAAGACCCGATCTGCGAGGTCGGGAGGGGCCGATTCCGTCCGCCCGGCGGCTTCCTGAAGCAACTCCCCCAGGCGCTCGGCCTGACGCACGGCCTGCCCGCAGGCAGGGCATCGCGAGGCATGCGTCCGCGCGTCGATGAGGACCAGGGGGTCGTCGCCTGAGGCGAGGGCCTCGACGTCGAGGGGATCCAGGGGACTCGGGCAATCGTTCAAGAAAGCTCTCCTGCCAACCTGTCCTTCAATACGGCTCTGGCGCGAAAGAGTTTGTTCTTGACCGTCCCCAGAGGCATTTCTTTCACTTCCGCGATCTCCTCATAGGAAAGGCCCGCAAAGTGCCTCAGGGCGATCAATTCTCGAAATTCCAGGGGTAAGTCCGCGATGGCCTCGGAGATTGCGTTGCCACGCTCCAAGTTTCGAAGCATCGCATAAGGATCCAATTCGAGGCTACTGTACTCTGGAGAGGACATCCTCCCCTGGCCCTCCGGGTCCGGGACCTCCAGAGGCACTGTCTTGGGCCGCCTCTTTCGAAGGTGGTCGATCGCGGCGTTGCCGGCAATCCGGAAGAGCCAGGTCGAGAACTTGTACTCGGGGTTGAAGCGCGACAGCGCCTGATAGACCTTGAGGAAGATCTCCTGCGTCAAGTCGAGCGCGTCCTCACGGTGGCCGATCATCTTGGTGACGTGGGCGTGGACCCGCGTCTGATACCGCCGCACGAGCAAACCGAAGAGGTCGTCGTCGCCGGACAGGACTCGAGCCACGACGGCCTCGTCGCTCTCGACCGCGACGCTTTCCTTTTCGCGCTCCTTCAAGCCCGTGGCCGAAATCGCTCGCTGATCGATGGGTTACAATCCCCCGCCATTCTAACCGCCGGCCTTCGGCAGGAGTGATCCGCGTGGACACGAAAGTCGTCGAACCCCAGTTCCCGACGCTCGGCACCCAGCCCCAGGGAGTGGACTCCGCCAGCCCGTTCGAAGAGATGATGTCCCGCTTCGACCTGGCGGCCCAGAAGCTGGGCCTCGACCCGGGGCTCTACAAGGTTCTGCGCGAGCCGGTTCGCGAGACGAAGGTCTCCATCCCGATCTGCATGGACGACGGGCGCATCGAGGTCTTCATCGGTTACCGGGTCCTTCACAACATCGCCCGCGGTCCCGGCAAGGGCGGGATCCGCTACGACAAGAACGTGACCCTCGATGAGGTGCGCGCCCTCGCGGCCTGGATGACCTGGAAATGCGCCGTTGTGAACATCCCGTTCGGCGGCGCCAAGGGAGGCGTCATCTGCGACCCGGCCTCCCTCTCGCGAGGCGAGCTCGAGCGGATCACTCGCCGATACACGGCTGAGCTGATGGACCAGTTCGGGCCGGAGAAGGACGTGCCGGCGCCCGACATGGGGACCAATCCGCAGACGATGGCCTGGATCATGGACACCTACTCGATGCATGCCCGCCACACCGTAACCTCGGTCGTCACCGGAAAGCCGCTGTCGTTGGGCGGCTCGCGCGGGCGCGTCGAGGCCACCGGGCGCGGGCTGATGCTGATCTGCCGCGAGGCGGCGCCCCTGAAGGGCTTCACGCTCGCCGGCAGCCGTATCGCGGTGCAGGGCTTCGGCAACGTCGGCTCGATCGCGGCACGGATGTGCCACGAAGCCGGGGCGAAAATCATCGCCGTCTCGGACATCGCGGGTGGAATCCGCAATCCCGCCGGCCTCGACATGGGTAAGCTTCTGGCTCACTACGAAAACGCACGCTCCTTCGATGGGTTCGCCGGGGCGGAGAAGATTTCCAACGCCGATCTGCTCGAGCTCGACTGCGACATCTTGATCCCGGCGGCAAATGAGAACCAGATCCGCGGCAAAAACGCGCTCAACATCAAGGCGAAGATCATCGTGGAGGGAGCCAACGGCCCGACGACCCAGCGCGCGGACGATGCCCTCCGGCTGAAGGATGTGCTCGTCGTGCCGGACATCCTGGCCAACGCCGGCGGCGTAACCGTCTCGTATTTCGAGTGGGTGCAGGACCGCGCCGGCTTCTTCTGGCGCGAGCAGGAGGTCAATGAGCGGCTGGAGGACATCATGGTCCAATCGTTTCGAGACGTCGCCGCGATGGCCGAGAAGTACCGAGTGACGTTTCGGATCGCCGCGTACATGCTCGGCATCCAGCGCGTGGCTCACGACACGATGGTGCGCGGGCTCTACGCCTGACGGCCCGCCCCGCTGGAGCCGGCCCCTTCCCGGCTTCCGCCCGCACTCAGCGCGAGCGGGCAAGACTATGCCCAGCGTCCTCCCCCGATCTTCCGTATACCTGCGCATGAGGGCTCCGGCCTGACCCAGACGGTGGCGCCACGGCAAGGGTCGCCGCCGGGGCTCTTGGGCGTCGCACGCCGGCGTCGCGCCGCCGTTGCCGCCGTCTGGCTCGCCTTCCTCGCCCGCGGCGCTTTCCAGGTGCTCACCATGCCGATCTGGGAAGGCTTCGACGAGCCCTTCCACCTCGCCTACGTCACGTTTGTCGCCCAACACGGCCGGCCGCCCGGCTACGAGGAGCCGAGCTTTCCCATCCAGTTCTACCGCCTGATGCCGCTTCTGCCGAGCCGGTTCGCGCCGGGCGCTCCGAGCTTTGAGGCGTGGCGGCGGTGGACGCCGCAGGAGCGCGCCACCCGTCGCGCGCTCGCCGGGCAAACGGACTCGGGCCTGCCCGCCCGACAGCCGTATGCGCACGAGAACTACGAGCGCCAGCAGCCGCCCCTCTTCTACTACGCGGCCGCGCCGGTCGCCTGGCTTCTGCGCGACGCGAGCCTTCCGCAGCTCGTGGTCGGTTTACGCCTCTTCTGCGTCCTGCTGGCGTCACTCATCGTCCCGTTCACGGCGCAGCTCGCGCGGCTTCTCCTTCCGCAACGAGGCGTGCTCTTCGCGCTGCCGATCGCGGCCCTGCTGCCGAACACGCTTTTCTTCGTGGACCGCATCACCAACGACGCGCTCGCCTGGCCGATCCTGGCGGCGACCGCCGGCCTCCTGGTGCTCTGCGCCCGCCGCCCCTCCACGCGCACAAGCCTGCTGCTCGGGCTCTCTGTCGCCGCCGGCGTCTGGACGAAGATGACCCTGCTCCCCGCGTTGCCCGCGGCGCTCGTCGCCGTGCTCCTGGCGTGGCGCCGCCGGGACGGCCGGAGAGTGCGGTACCTGCTCGCAGCCGTGGGTGTGCCGGCGCTTCTGATTGCCCCGCTCCTTTGCTGGAACGAGGCGGCCTCCGGAAGCTGGTCGGGCATCACCTATGCGTCCCACGGCGAGCACCCCGGTCTTCTCGCCGTCGCCCGAGAATGGGGCTCGATCGATTTCGGCTTCTTCTTCCGCTACTGGATTCGCAACCACCTCTGGTCGGGAGGCTGGGAGTTTCTCCAGCCCCCGGCAGGGCTTTACGGCGTGATCGAAGCGGCGCTCGTGTCTGCGGCTGTCTTGGCCATCGTCACGGCCTGGCGCCGCGGGCGTTCGATCCCCGGTAGGTGGCGGTGGCTGCCCCTGGTCTCTCTCGGCCTCTTCTTCCTGGGCGCCATGTTCTTCCACGTTCTCCAAGCGGCAGCAGAGGCGCGCACCCTCGGCAAACCCCCCTTCGCCGGAGCGGAAGGCTGGTATTTCGATCTGCTCCGGCCGGTCGAGGCCTGCGCGGCGGCGGCGCTGCTCTGTGCGGCGCTGCCCTCGGGCCGGACCCGCGGCGCGGTCGCAGCGCTGGTGTTCCTTCTGGCCGCGGCGGACGCCGCCGGAACGTTGGGGCTGCTCCTGCCGCACTGGGCCGGCCTGCCGTCCGCCGGCTGGTCTCCCGCCGCGATCCGAGCGGCGGTCGGGGGTGCCCGGCAAGCCGCGCCGCTTCTCTATCCCCTGCCTCTGGCGGCCCTCCTGGCGGGAGTCTTTCTCGCGGCGTGCGCTCGGCTGGTGGTCGTCGCGAACCCGGTGCCCACGCACGCGGCCGGGAGCCTCAGCAGAGCGTGATCTTGGGCTTTAGCTCCGGCATCTCGCGGGCGAGCTTCGCCTCTAGCTCCGGAAGGGTCGCCACGACGGCCTTCTTCCAGGCGGGGTCGAGGATTGCCACGGTCAGGCGGCGCCCCACCAGATCCGAGGGCTCGATCTTGCGCGACAGCGGCTCTCCCACGATGCGTCCCCAGCGCGCCTGAAGCCAGGCCAGCGCGGTCTCGCCCTTGGCCATCCTGCGGAGCAGTCCGTCGGCGGCGGCGTCGAGACGGGTGAACGCGCTGTCGGGCTTCTTCATGTCTCCCTCGACGATCGCTCCCGCGCTGCCCCCTCTGGCGGCACGGCCCGCAACGGCTTTTCCCCCGTGAGGACCCGCCGCACGTCCTCCACAACCATACGCGCCATTTCTCGCCGCGTCTCGACGGTCGCGCTGCCGGCGTGAGGCATCAACACAAACCGGTCCTCGTCGAGCAGGGCCGGAGTGATTCCCGGCTCATTCTCGTACACGTCCAGGCCCGCCCCCGCAAGACGGCCGGAAGCCACCGCCTCGGCGAGCGCGCTCTCGTCCACAATCGGCCCGCGCGAGGTATTGAGCAGGAAGCTGCCGGTCTTCATCCGCGAGAACGTCTCCCGGCCGAAGAGACGCCGTGTCTCGGAGGTCAGGGGGACATGCACCGAGATCACGTCGGCCCGGCGCAACAGCTCCTCGAAGGACACGCGGGGCGGGTCGTCCGGGTCCTGTTCGTCGCGCGGCGACCGTCCCGTGGCCACGACGATCATCCCAAAGGCTCGCGCGCGGCGGGCGACCGCCCGCCCGATTCGTCCCGGGCCGAGGATCCCGAGCACCTTGCCCTTCAGCTCGGTGCCGAGGAGCAGTTCGGGCGCCCAGCCCGCGAATCGGCCCGACCGCACCATCCGGTCTCCTTCGATGATTCGGCGCGTCAGCGCGAGCAGGAGCGCCATCGTCAGGTCGGCCGTGGCCTCGGTCAGCACGCCGGGGGTGTTGGTCACCACGACGCCCCGCGCGGCGGCCGCGACCCGGTCGATGTTGTCGACGCCGACGGCGTAGTTGGCGATCACCTTGAGCCGTGGGGCGGCAGAGAGCACGCGTTCGCTGACCGGATCGGATACCAGCGTGATCAGCGCATCGGCCTCGGCCACTTCGGCGGCGAGCTCGAGCTCCGAAGGCGCGTAGCCGAGCACGCGCACCTCGAAGTCGGGCGAGAGCGTCGAGAGGGATGGCTCCGGCAGCTCACGCGTGGCGACGACGACCGGTCTCACCGGTGCCTCCCCTCGAGCCATCTTCCCGCGAAGAAGATCGCGGCGCCGATAGCGAGAAACGCGAGCTCCCGACGGATGTTCCCGCCGAGCAGGCCGTTCCAGAGTCCCACCCCCGTCACGATGAGGCCCGTAAGCTGCAGAGCACGGGCGGAGGCGTACATGGAGCCGCCCGGTTCACCCCGTCAGGGCGCCTCGGAGAGGGTCACGCGCGTGATCCGGTCCCACTGCTCGATCCGCTCGATGACGTCCTGGCCGACGACGACCTCTCCGAAAACCGTGTAGGTGCCGTCCAAATGCGGCTGCGGCGCGAGTGTGACGAACCACTGGCTGCCGCCCGTGTCGGGGCCGGCCAGCGCCATCCCGACGGTCCCCGTCCCATACGGGGCCTGGTTGTTCTCGTCGCGGATCTCGTAGCCCGGGCCCCCGTTGCCCGTCCCGGTTGGGTCGCCGTCCTGGACGACGAAGTCGGGAACGACCCGGTGGATCGAGACGCCGTCGAAGAACTTCTTGCGGGCGAGATCGGCGAAGTTCATGGCCGTCAGCGGGGCCGCATCGCCCAGCAAGCGAATCGTGAAGGTTCCCCGCGCCGTCTCGATGTCGGCCTTCCACGATTTGCCCGCCTCCGCTAAGAGCGCCGAGTAGTCGGCCGCGGTCCGCGCGATCTTGTACTCCGGCGCCGGGTACGCGATCGGGTCCGCTCGGAAGAGCCTCACCAGGGAACGGCGCGCCAGACGCTGGACGAGCGTCTTGGGAAGCCGGTAGGCGGCCTCCACGACCGCCCGCGCTTCGGGGACGCTGCGCAGCTTCTCGGCCGCGGTGATCGCCGCGATCGCGACGTCGGGCGCGGCATCGCCGGAGGACTTTTGGACCGCCTGCAGCATCAGCGGCAGGACCGTGGAGTCGTTCAGGAGCGCAAGCGCCTCGATGGCGGAAGCCCGGACACCCGCATCCGGATCGGAGAATGCCGTGTCCACCAGCGTCCGATTGTCGCGAGCCGCTTCGGGGGTACGCAGGCCAGCGAGGACCGAAATGCGCACGAGCGGATCGGCGTCGGCGCCAAGCCGGGCGCGATAGGGCGCCGCTCCTGCGCTCGGGAGATACGAGAGGCTCTCCGCCGCGGCCGCGCGCATCGGCGCTTCCGGCGACTCGATGGCCGCTTCCAGGGCGCCCTTGGCCCTCTCCCGCAGCGCCGCGACCGCGGATTGCAGCGCCACCTGCCGCCGCCGCCCCTGACCCGTCGTGGCGATCGACCAGACCCTCTGCAGGGCCTCGCGGTCCGACGCCACGAGCTGGCGCAGCAGCACGAGCGCCGGGATCGCGAGGTTCGGGTTGGCGTCCCCCGCGAGCGCGATCGCGCGCGCCCGTCGGTCGGGAGAGAGCGCCGTTCCCACGTTCCTCTCGAGGACCGTCTCGAGCGCGTTCAGGGCGCTCGTGACCAGGTGGGGCTTGCCGCTGTCCAAGGCCACGGCGAGCGGCTCGGCCGATTCCTTCTTCGCCAGAATCCCGAGGGCCCGCGCCGCGCCCGCCGCCGCATCGGCGTCCGCGTCGGTAAGGGCCACGGTCAGGACGGACAGAGAGCGCTCGACGGGCTTGCGCGAGAGAGCATAGAGCGCGGCCACCCGCACCTTCGGGTCTGGATCGGAGGCGTACGGCATCGACGCAGCCGTCGAAGCCTCGTCGGCAAAGCGCCAAAGCGCTTGCAACATCGTCGCCCGCGGCTCGGGGGCGGCTGCCTGTGGGATCGCGGCGATCAGGGCATCCTGCCCGTCGCCCCTTCCGAGAGCACCGATCGCGCGGGCCGCACTGGCGGCCACCCGGGGCGCCGGGTCCGACAGGAGCTTGATCAGGTCGGGTGTCGCCGTGCCGTCCTCCAGAAGCTGGCAGGAAAAGGCAGCCGCCGCTCGCACATCGGGCGCGCCGTCGGCGAGCATGCCCCGAACCAGGTCCCGGCCCCGCTCGTCTGCGATCCTCCCGGCCGCGAGGGCCGCGTAAGCCCGTACGGCCGGATCCGAGTGCTTTGCCGCGGCGCCCAGAAGCGAGGGGTCCCAGGCGCGTCGGTCCTCGAGTTGCGTCAGCAGGGCCCGGGCCTCTGCGCTGGATGCGAACGTCCGGGCGGGCGCCGCCGCGGCCGTCCCCGGAGCCGTTGACGCCGGCGGGGGCGTCGGCCCCGCGCAGGCGACGAACCCGGCCGCCACGACCGACGGCAGAAGACTCCACACCCCGCTCATCGAACGCATTTGCCCTCCTTCGCTGCCAATGGAAGCGCGGGGGATTATATGGAAGAGCCCGAACATCGGAAGCCGTGGAGGGCAAACCGGGAGAGTGCCGTTCGCCCGTCCCCCGGTAAACGCGTCCTCAAGCTCCCACCAGAAGCCGGTCTCCGAGGGCGCCCGGCAACCCCGCCCGTAGAATCTTCTCGCGCGCTCCCACGACGTCGTACGGGATGCGCTCGAACTCGACGACCCCCTTCGCGGCGTCGTAAATCGCGAAGGCCGCGGCGACATTGCGGTCTCGGGGCTGTCCCACGGAGCCGGGATTGACCAGGTAGCGGTGGCCCGGCTCCAGGTTCCAGCGCTGGTTTCCGCGCACGACATCCACTCGAATGCCGTCGGGCTCCAGCTCGAATACGGAGGGAATGTGACTGTGTCCGAAGAAGCAGAGGTCGAGCGAGAGGCCCCGGAAGTTCCAGGCGGCGTCGCGGTCGGAAAAAATGTACGCGTCCTCGTCGAGCGGCGAACCATGGCAGATGACGAACTTTCCGTCCACCTCGATTGGCCCAACCGGGAGTGTGACGAGGAATCGGCGGTTGTCGGGCGTCAGGGTCCGCGCGGTCCAGCGCGCGGCGGAGAGGGCGACCGGGTTGAAAAGCCCTCCCGGATCGAGGCCCGACGCGACACGGTCGTGGTTGCCGCGGACGAGGACCTTGCGGCGGCGCAGGCGGCGAATCCGCTCGATCACGTTGTTGGGGTCGGCGCCGTAGCCGACGAAGTCTCCGAGCACGACGACGCAGTCGTAGTGCCGCCGGCGCACGCGTGTCAGGACGGCGGCGAGCGCTTCCCCGTTGGAGTGCAGATCGGAAAGGATCAGGTAGCGCAAGTGGGGCTAGCCTAGGCCGGGGATACGGACGGGCTCTCCAGCGCGCAAAGCACGCGGTCGGCCGTCTCATCGAGCGTCTCGGTTCCTTGTAGACTCACGCGAAGGCTGCCCATTCTATAGAAAGGGTCTCTCTGCGCGAAGAGGCGCGCCGCCTGCTCGACGGACTGAAAGAGCGGACGGTCGGTCTTGCCCGCGAGGCGCTCGCTCAGAACCGGAAACGGAACGTCGAGGAAAACGACCCGACCGAGGCGGCGCATCGCGCGCCGGTTTGCCTCGGGGACGTAGGCTCCGCCACCCGTCGCGACAACGGCGTTGGCGAGCGACTCGGTGCCGGCGAGGAAGACCGCCTCGCGCTGTCGGAAGGCGGGCTCGCCGGACTCCTCGAAAAGGGCGCGGACGGTGAGGCCCGATGCGCGCTCGATTTCGGCGTCCACATCGACGAACGGGACGCCGAGCCGGACGGCCAACCGGCGCCCGATGGCGGTCTTGCCGCACCCCATGAATCCCACGAGATAGATCCGCCCGGGCGGGCGACGCTGACGGATCCGATCGAGGACTCGGCGCGCGCTCTCCTCGAGCGACCCTCCCGCGAAGAGCCCGCCAATCATAGCGACGGCGTCCGCTCCCGCCTCGAAGACCGCCTTGAGATTCTCCGCCGTGATGCCGCCGATCGCGACGAGAGGCTTGGTCCGGATGCCCGCGACGCGGGCGAGGTGCTCGAGGCCGCGCGGCGGCCGAACCGCCTTCGTGCCGCTGACGAAGACCGGCCCGAAGGCGACGTAGTCGCAAGCCGAGTCCGCAAAGGCACCCCGGGCGCCTTCGAGATCGTGTGTCGAAACGCCGATAAAGGCCTCCGGGAGCAGCCTGCGCGCGTCGGCTGCCGGCAGGTCCTCTTCCCCCAGGTGGACGCCCGTTCCCGCCACGCGTGCCAGATCGACGCGGTCGTTGATCAGCACGCCCGCCCCGACGGGCCGGGCGAGCTCCCGAACCGCTTCGACGGTCGCGAGCAGCTCCCGGTCCGGCATCGCCTTCTCCCGGACCTGAAGACATCGCACGCCGACCCGAAACAAGCGCGCGGCGATCTCGGAAACGTTCTGGATCCCCGAGACCGAGCGGTCGGTAATGGCGTAGAGGGGGGCGAGTTTGAGGTTCAAGGGTTCAGCGTCCGCCCCGCACGGGCCCAACCTTAAACCTGGAACGCTGGACCCCGAGCGGATCATCCGTCAGGACGCCTCGGCGAACCGCTCCATGAAGTGCGTGGAGAGGCGTCCGCCCACGAAGTCGGGATCGTCCAGGATGCGGCGATGCATCGGAATCGTGGTCTTGACGCCCTCGACGACGAACAGATCGAGCGCCCGCTTGCCTCGTGAGATCGCCTCGGCTCGGTTGCGCCCGCTGACGATGAGCTTAGCGATCAGGGAATCGTAATGCGGCGGAATGAGATAGCCCTGGTAGGCGGCCGTATCGACCCGCACCCCGAGCCCCCCCGGCGGGTGGAACACCGCGATTCGACCGGGTGACGGCGTGAAGCGCACCGGATCTTCCGCATTGATCCGGAACTCGATGGCATGGCCCCGTGGCGTGAGCGTCCTTCCGGCGAAGGAGAGCCGCTCCCCCGCCGCCACGGCGATCTGCTCCTTGACGATGTCGACTCCCGTGACCTCCTCGGTGACGGGGTGCTCGACTTGAAGGCGCGTGTTCATTTCCATGAAGTAGAAAAGCCCGTTGCGATCCAGCAGAAACTCCACGGTGCCGGCGTTGATGTACCCCACGGAGCGGGCGGCCTGCACGGCCGCCGCTCCCATCTTGCCTCGAAGATCCTCGTCCAACGCCGTCGACGGCGCCTCCTCGATCAGTTTCTGGTGCCGCCTCTGGATCGAGCATTCCCGCTCCCCCATGTGGCAGAGGTTTCCATGCCGGTCGCCGAAGATCTGGAATTCGATGTGGCGAGGCTCCTCGACGTATTTCTCCAGGTACAGCTGCGCGTTGCCGAAGGCCTTCTCCGCTTCATTGCGCGCCGTTTCGTAGGCCTCGGACACTTCGCGCTCATCGCGCCCGATGCGCATGCCGCGACCCCCGCCGCCGGCGGAGGCCTTGAGGATCACCGGGTAGCCCACCTTCTTTGCGAAGGAGAGCGCCTCGTCCACGCTCTCCACCGGCCCCGGAGAGCCGGGAACCGTCGGCACGCCCACCGCCGCCACGGTCTGCCGGGCGAGCGCCTTGTCCCCCATCCGGCGAATCGCGTCGGGCGAGGGCCCAATGAACGTGATGTTGCAGTCCTGAAGGATCTCGGCAAAGTACGCGTTCTCCGAGAGAAACCCGTAGCCCGGGTGGATCGCGTCCGCCTCCGTGATCTCCGCCGCGGAGACGATTGCGGAAATGTTCAGGTAGGACGCCGTCGACGGGTAGGGCCCGATGCAGACGTCCTCGTCCGCAAAACGCACGTGCAGCGCATCCCGATCCGCGTCGCTGTAAACGGCCACGGTCCGAATGCCGAGCTCCCGGCAGGCCGAGATGACCCGCAGCGCGATCTCACCGCGGTTGGCAATGAGGATTTTCTTGAACATGAAGGTCAGCTATCGGCTATCAGCTGTCAGCTTTCCGCTCTCAGCCGGAGAGGAATGGTCGAGGGCTGGCTGAGAGCGGATGGCTGAAGGCTGACGGCTCCGTCAGGCAGCCAGCCTGATCGAAAACAGCTTCTCTCCGTACTCGACGGGCTGGCCGTTGCGCGGATAGACCTCGATGATCTCGCCTTCCACGTCCGATTCAATCTCGTTCATGAGCTTCATCGATTCGATGATGCAGAGGATCTTTCCGCGCGAGACGCGCTGCCCGACCTCGGCGAAGGGATCCGCCTCGGGCGAGGCCGAGCGGTAGAACGTCCCGACGATTGGGGACGTGACCACGTGGAGCCCTTCTTCGGGCTTCGGCGGACCGGGCGCGGACGGCACCGGGAACGCGACCGCCCCGCGAACGTCCGCCGCAGATGCCGCCAAGCCGTTTCCGCGCGAGGCCGCCTCGATTCGCACCCGGAAGCCGGCCTGCTCGATCTCCAGCGCCGAGAGGCCTCTCTCGCACGCGAGATCGATCAGTTCCTTGATTTCCTTGTACGAAAGCATGGTCCTTACAAGAGCTCCTTCTCCAGCGCCAGGGCGGCCTTGCGCAGCTCGAATCGCCCCCGGCCGAAGTTGCCCTCCCGGGAGAGCAGGAGCAGCAAATAATACTCCTCGGTCACTCGCGAGAGGATCGCCTTGCCCTCATCGGTGACCAGGCACAGCTGCTGCACCGCGCCGGCTCCGGTCTCGGCCGGGCGCGAGGACTTAACGAAGGAGCCGAGTTCGGCTGCGACCGACTCCACGGACACGCCTTCTCCAGGGCCGTAGGTGTCGATGGGGATCCCGTCCACGCCGACCAGCGAGACGGCGCGCGTGCCTTCGACTCTTTCGGCAATGCGGCGAAGGGCGTCCTGAAAGACGTTCATGCGTGGCAGTCCCGGAAACCGCGTCGGCGGGAGCTTATCCGGCTTGTAGCACAGAAAGCCACTGCTTCAAAGCGCGGATCTTCTTGAGCCGGCGCTCGAAGACCGGATCGGCGGTACCGATGATCGACGCCGAGCCCGCAGGCAGCAGCCGCGCCTCGGCGTCGCGCCGCAGGCGCCGCAGTTCCTCGTCGAACGGATTGACGGCCACGAGCTCGTCGTAGATCCGGAGCGCCTCGGCGTAGTGCCCCTGGGCAAAATAGAGATCCGCCAGCGTGCGCCCCTGGGGCTCGGAGGCGGCGGCCGCGGCCTCCGGAACCGCTCGCAGAGAGGGCGGCTCCCGGACCGGGGGGGAAGGCGCTCCGAGAATTTCGGAGGCCCGAAACGCCCGCGTCGCGAAGTCCGCCGAGGCCTGGGCCGGCGCGCCCGCTCCCGGCGGCTCTCCGACAAGAGCGCCGAAGGGCTCCGCCGACGACGGCAAGACCGGAGCTCCCCGGGTCTCGAAACCGACCGGAGACAGATCGAAGGGCCCCTCGGCGGCCGACGAGCCTTCGGCCGGCGCGGTCGCCGCCTCGGAGCGCCGGACAGGCCCCTTCGGCTCTTCCGCGAACGCCGGTGGCGGCGGAACGGACGCCTCGAAAGAGGAGGCCGCTGCCGGCGGCGGGGGCGCGAGCTCCTTCTCGAGCCGTGCGATGACGTCTTCCATCGCCCGGTCGCCCGAGAGCGCCCGGTAGAGCTTGTACTTCTTGACCGCCTCGAGGCTCTCGCCGCGCGAAAGATAGATGTCGGCAAGTGACTTCGCGGAGACGAGGTTGCCCGGATCGGCGACGAGGACCCTTGAAAACGTCGCAATCGCCTCCGTGACCTGCCCGGACTCGAGGTAGGCGCGTCCCAGGGCGACCTGTGCGGACAAGTAGTTCGGATGGGCGAGAAGGCCGCGCTGCAGCGTCGAGAGTGCCTCCGCCAGGCGGCCGCTCTTGCGGTACTCCTCAGCCAGCGCGATGAACAGCCGCGAGCCCGGATCGAGCTCGATCCGGCGCTTGAGATCCTGAATGCGGGCTTCCGCCGCGGCGTCAGGCATCTTTCAGAAAGAGAACCGCCCCCCGAAGGGGGCGGCATCGATCGAGGGGACTCGCCGACTCAAGGGGTACACGGCAGAAGATACTGGAACCCGCCGGTGAAGGTCGCGCTGCAGGTCGTTCCGCGGTCGGTGACGACGACGTCGATGGCGCCGCCCACTGGCAGCAGCGTGACCCCGGGCGTGTCGGAGGGTCCACACGTCGACGCCGCGGCCGACGACGGCGGGATGTGAACGGTAATCGAGTTGCCCCCGGTCGAGCTGGAGGTGATCGCGGCGGTCTTGCCGCCCACGGTGACCGACACGTTTCCGAGATTCGCGCCGGAGATCGTTATGTCGAGGCCGGTCGAGGGTACGTTCGCCGAGGCCGGACTGACGGACGTGATCACCGGGCCGAAGGCCGCCACGAGATAGTTGAAGGTCAGTTTGCTCCCACTGCTTGTGGAGTCACCCGTGTTGATGTTCGTCACGGCGATCTCGCCGGAAATGTCCGCGCATGAGGCCACGAGAGGCGCGGAAGGCACCACGACGAGCTCGGTCGCGGCGACGGAAATCACCCTGGCGGCTACGCCGGCCAGCGTCACGGCGACGGGAGCTTCAAACCCCTGTCCGAAGATCGTAACGGGGGTGAAGGGGCCGCTCCCCGGCTGTGTGGTGTTGGAGGCCGCGGTGATCTGGATCGCCGGCGTATAGCGGAAGCCTGCGGAAAGCGTCCCCTCCTGGCCCGAGTTGACCTCGCGTACGCGCACGTCCACCGTCTGGTTCAGGTTCGGTGCGCCGACGCCGAAGGCCGGGGGCGAGAGCGCTACCACCTGGTTGTAGGAGACCGACTGGACCGTCGCTTCCACCGTACCAAAGAAGACCTGGAGCGGCGCGACGAAGCCCGATCCGACAATCGAGACGCGCGTGTTGCCTTCGTTCTTGCCGGAGGAGGGCAGAACGGCCGTGACGACCGGCACGCCGGCCGGCGCCGTGCTGAAGACGAAGCAGTTCGGCGCCGTCAGCGTCGTGGGAGACGGCGTGCCGAAGCCGAAAAAGATCTGGATCTGCACCGGCGATGAGACCCCGCTGACCTCCGGGAACCCCGGGGTGATGAGGTTGATCTGCGTCGGGCTCACATTCGTGACCAGAGCCTCGCGCGAGACGCCGGCCGCGGTGAAGAGAACCCGCGTCGTTCCGAGAGTTCCGGTGAAGCGGCCGCCGCTCAACGTCAATGCCGTGCCGCCCGCCGGGTTTCCGAAGGTCGGTGTGCAGGAGTCGACGAAGCCCGCGGAGGGCGAGGACTGGAAGGCGATCGAGAGACCGGCGGAACCCGATTTCCCCTGCACCGAAGCCGAGGCGCGGACCTTGGCAACGCCCGCGCTCGACGAGCAGACTGAGGTCGTCGCCGCCCCGCCGGTGGTCACGACGGAGATCGTCTGGTTGCCGTTCTGCGAGAAGAACCCGAGATCCGTCGAGAACGCGATCCCCGTCCCGTCGGGGACGTTCGCGCCATTCAACGTTGCGACCGCCTGCAACAGGGAGCAGGCGCCGGCGCCCGGGTTGGCGTCGCTCGTGAAGAGCGCGATCTGCAGCGCGCCGTTGTTCTTGCCTCCGCTTCCTGGCTTCGGCGCAGTAGGAGCGTCTGCGGCGCAACCGATCAGGTGCGCGACCAGCGCGAGAGCCGTGGTTCCGATCGTAATCCGGCGCATGACAGCCTCCGTCTACTTTCTGGCCCGGGCGCCCGCTGCGGCGGCGCCCCCAAAACGAAAGATCAAGATTCCGCTGGCGGTTTCACTCTGGACACGCTGGCCCGACACCGTGTGGCCGTAGAAGGTGATGTCGAAGGCCAAGTCGATCTCGGTCTTGCCGGTCTCGCGATCCACTCCGCCGTTGAAGGGCAGGAGCTGATCGAACGGCGTCCCCTGAATGGCAGACGCGTACATGACCGGGTAGTTCTGGAGCGTCGCGGTGCCGCCCGAGGGAACGACAATCCCGCCGCCGAACGATTCCCTGGGGGGAACGACCGTCCCGCCGTCCGTTCGCCGGTACGACACGGAGTAATTGTCGATCGTGACGTCGGCGAAATGCTGCGGGTCGGAGGCGCTGGCGCTCTTCAGGTGGCTGTTGAGATTGATCGTTTGCACTTGAACGGGAGCGACGACCGCGACGTCCACGAAGCCGGGCTGATTCTGGAGGTCGACGGTGATGAAGACCGGGCTCTCCGTCGAACCTTCCTTGTTCGTGCACGCTGCGGCCAGCGCCGCCAGCAGGACCAGACCCAACCCAATCGTTCTCTTCATGTCGCTTACCCCTATGACCGTAGAATCCGTGGCGTGATGAAGATCAACAACTCGTCGTGTTTCTCGGTGCGCGTCTTGTTCTTGAAGAGGTTGCCGAGGATGGGGATCTTCCAGAGGCCCGGAATCATGTTGTTCTGATCCTGGTCGTTGATCTGAAAGATGCCGCCGATGACCGTTGTCCCGCCGTCGCGCACCAGGACCTCGCCGCGATACTGGCGGATCGAGAGAGGAACGTTCTGGCCGAGCGCGAGGTTCAGCGCGACCGCAGGCTCACGCTTTTGGACGTTCAACGTCAGCAGGATCGTGCCCTCGTTGGTGATTTGCGGGGTGACCGAGAGCTGAAGCGTCGCGTCCACGTAGATGACCGTTGTGGTGTTGTTGACGTTGGTCTGCACGGGGATCTGCACGCCGGACTGGATCAGCGCCGCGGTGTTGGTCAGAGCGGCCACTTTGGGCGAGGAGATGATCTTCAGGAGGCCCTGGTTCTCTGCCGCCGACAGCGCGATGTCCAGGTTGAAGGAGTCGAGGATGTTGGCCAGGCGCAGCGCGCCGATGGGCGTGCCGGCCGCCAGCGGCACCGTGAAGCCCAACGAGCCGCTGTTGGGAAAGATTAGACCCGTGGTGTTCCCGTGCGCGGCGTCCGCAACCGCGTTGAGACCCCAATTGATGCCCAGGCTGCGGCCGAGGCTCTTGGTCGTCTCGACGATCCGCGCTTCGATCATGACCTGTGGGGTCGCCGTGTCGAGGTTATCGATCAGCTGCAGGACCGCCGGCATGTAGGTCGGGATTTCCCGGATGATCAGCGTGTTGGTCCGATTGTCCACGACGATGTCGCCGCGCTTGGACATGATGCTCTTGAGAACGGGCGTGATCTCGCCCGCCTTGGTGTAGGAGAGCTTCTTGATCACCGTGCGTGTCGGCTCGGCGGCCTGGCGCGCCTCGGCCAGCCGCACGCGATCGGACTGCTCCGCCTGAAGCTTGGCGGTCGTGGCGATTCGCATGATGTTGTTTTCGAGCACGTATCCGAGGCCGTTCTGTTTCAGGATCAGGTCCAGGGCCTGGTCCCACGGAACGTTGTCGAGCTTGACCGTGACTGTGCCCCGGACCTCCGGGTCGACCACGATGTTCAATCCGGTCAGCTCCGAGATCGTCCGAAACACGTCCTTGATGTCGGCATCCTTGAGGTCGAGCGAGATCGGCTCACCCGTGAACTGCGATTGCGACTCCGCGATAATGCGGGGCTGGAAGTTGCCGATGTCGGGGCGCGGGCTCTCCTGCTGATCGAGCATCGCGGCCGCGGCCTCGAAGAGCGCATCCTCGCGCGCGCCGCCGGGTTTCGTCTTTTCCGAGCGGCGCGAGGCCGTCCGGGCCGGAGCGGCGGCCGGCGCGGCCGCGACCGGCTGCTCCGGCGCTTTTGCGACGGCGACAGGAGGCGGCGGCTCGCTCTTTACGACGGGGGCGGGAACAGGAGCCGGTGAAATCGCTTCGGGCGCGTGGGAGGGCGGAGCGTTCACCGGCGCAGGCTTCGCGTCGCTCGACGACGACGCCGGCCTGTTCGACGAGACTGCGGCGGGAGGCGCGGCGTGGACCTCGGGAGGGCTGGCGGGCTGCGGTTCGACCACGGCCGCGACGGGCACCGAGGGCGGCGGCTCGGCCACCCGCGTCTCACTGGCCGGGTGGCTCGGGGCATCCTTCGCGGCCACCGGGTGCGCCGCCGGA
>JBGPCK010000007.1:0-45580 GCA_041481715.1 Thermoanaerobaculia bacterium
ACCTCGAGCTCGCGCCAGACCGCCACCGCCCGCTCGAGCGACCTCTGCGCCCTCTCGAGCCGCGCCTTCACCGACTCGGCCAGGTTCTCCGGCAGCCGCTCCAGCCTCTGGTCGGCCTTCGCCCGCGCCAGGCCGAGCCGCGACTTCTCGATGACCGCGTGCGGCGTCTGGTGGAGGTTGCGCGCCAGACCGACGCGGTGGAGCGCGAGGATCAGCCACTTGGTCGGATCCCACTGGTACCAGCGCACTCCGTTGCGGAAGTCCGCCGGAAACTTGTGGTGAAAGTTGTGATACCCCTCGCCGTTGGTGATGAAGGCGAGCAACCCGTTGTCCCGCGCCGTGCTCTGCTCGTCGTAAGGACGGCGCCCGTACAAGTGCGCCACGGAGTTGACGAGAAAGGTCGTGTGATGGATGAGGGCAATCCGCAGGAACCCGCCCCACAGCAGTCCCCCGAGCGGGCGCCCGAAGGCCGCCCCGACCAGCGTCGGCAGCCCCAACCCCACGAGGATCCCGAGCGCGTTGCCGCCGCGGTGCTGCCACAGCACCAGGCGCCGGGCCTTAAGGTCGGGGACGTTGTCGTAGCAGTGGGCGGCCGGCTCCTTGTAGAAGAGCCAGAGGATGTGCGCCCAGAGCCCGCCGCGCCGGATGTTGTACGGATCCCACTCTTTATCGACGTAACGGTGGTGGTTGCGGTGGTCGGAGGACCACTTGAGCGCGGAGTTCTGCAGCGCGAGCGCGCCGAAGAAGAGGTAGCAGGCCTCGAGCGCCGGGTGGCAACGGTAGGCCTTGTGTGCGAAGCAGCGGTGGTAGCCCGCCGTGACGGAAAAGCTGACGAGGCCGAAGAGCGTTAGAAAAAGCGCCGGCTCCCACCAGCGCACGCCCCGCGTCAAGGCGTACGCCGCCGTCCCCAGGACGCCGATCACGGGAGTGAACGAAAGGAAGACGATGTTGATCCAGTCAAATTTCTTCTTCGGCACGCAGTCTCCTGTCTGGGGAGGCGCCCTCGGTCCACGGAGGCGCGCCCGGCGTACGGTCGATATCCGGTCGGGACGAGGGTTATTGTAGCCCGATGGCGCGTTATCGCATCGAGGAATATGTCCGCTGGGAGGACATCGACGCCGCCGGCATCATCAATTACCAGGCCTATCTGCGGTTTTTCGCCCTGGCCGAGGCGGAGCTGCTCCGCTCCGCTGGCCTGAACTACCGGTTTCTCTTCGAGGTTCTCGGCATCTGGCTGCCGCGGGTACGGGTCGAGTGCAACTTCCACCAGCCCGTGAAGCTCGACGAGCTGCTCGCCGTCGAGGCCTTCTTCAGCCGGATCGGCCGGACCTCCATTACCCTCGACTTCGAGGTCCGGCGGCGCGAGCGGCCGGAGCTTCTCGTCGCGAGCGGCCGCTACGTTCTCGTCTGCGTCCGTCAGGGGAACTTCGAGCCGGTCCCGGTGCCGGACGAAATCCGCACGCGAATCGGTCGCTTCCTCGAGTCGGCCGTCCCGGTTTGAGCTCCACGCTGTCCGGCACGCGAGCGATCCTCCTCGACCTCGAGGGGACGCTCTCCCAGGCAGGCCGTCCGGTTCCCGGCGCCGCCGAGGTGCTCCGGGAGCTCGACCGCCGCGGGATCCCCTTCCGCTTCGTCACGAACACCACGAGCCGACCGCTGCGGGTCCTCGTCGCGGAGCTCTCCGCCATGAATCTCCCCGCGTCGCCCGAGCGCATCTTCACGGCGCCGCGCGCGGCGCGAGAGTTTCTCATCTCGAAAGAGTGGACGCGCGCGCACCTGCTCGTCCGGCCGGAAGTGGTGGAGGACTTCCCCGGCATCGTGGCGGACGACGTTTCGCCGCAGGCGGTCGTGCTGGGAGACCTCGGCGAAGAGACGACGTTTGCGCGGTTGAATCGCGCGTTTCGCTTGCTGCTCGAGGGCGCCGAGTTCGTGACTCTCGCGCGCAATCGCTACTATCGCGGGCCCGAGGGACTGCTCCTCGACCAGGGGCCGTTCGTCGCCGCGCTCGAATACGCGAGCGGACGCGTCGCGACGCTCGTGGGAAAGCCCTCGTCCGGGTTCTTCGGGGCTGCGCTGCGCTCACTCGGCGTCGAGCCCTCGGAGGCCGCCATCGTGGGCGACGATCTCGAGGCGGACGTCGGCGGCGGTCAGATGGCAGGGATGCGCGGAGTGCTCGTGCGCACCGGAAAGTTTCGGGACGGAGATCTGTCGCGGTCAGCCGTGCGCCCCGACGCCGTCATCGACTCGGTGGCCGATCTGCCGGCGCTGCTGTAGCCGCGGTCGAGCGACGTCAGTCATAGACGCGGCGGTTGATTGTCAGCCGCGTGAGAAAGACCGTCTCACAGGCCCCCGGCCCTTCGTCCTCCCGCGAGGTGCTGGTTCGCCAGTGAAAGGAGGGGTCGTCGACTCCATCCGCGTCGACGAGCCACCCCTCCAGACGCACGAGGTCCCCCGCGGAAACCGCCGCACAGACCCTCCGCAGCCGCGCGGAGGCCGGAATCACGTGCGTGTTGGCCGTGTGCGAAGCCACCGTCGCGTGGTCCAGGCCCGGGGCCCTCGTGCTCCAGAGATAGAAGCGCCCCGTCTGCAGGTAATGGATCTTCCCGGCGTAGGGGGGCTTCAGCACGATTCCCCACGCGAGCGCGTAGTCCACGGGGACGAGCCCGGCGGCCGCGTCGAACCGGTGGGCCTTCTCTCCCACGGCGAAAGCAGACTCGTCCCACGCGAAGCGCGGCGTGATCCGGTAACGCTTTCCTCCCGCGACGAAAACGAAGGGCTCGCGACCGGCCGGTGTCTGGATGGGATCGCCGTAGGGGTTCGGCAGTGGCGCGGCGTGATGCTTCGAAAGTACGAGCCCGATCGGATGGCGAAGGACGAAGAGAAAGAGGAGCGTCGACCCGGCGATCCAGGCCTCTCTCTTCCTCATGGGTCCCTCATCACTCCCCTAGCAGGGTGCCGCGCGGCGGATCGAGCCGGTCCGGCAGCACGAAGACTCGCCGCGCCAGATCGGACCGCAGCGTCTCCTCGAGGTAGTACGCGTCGAGAATCGAGGGCTTCCAGGTCAAGAGATCCGGATTTGCCGCTGCGAACTCGTCCCAGACTAGCCCGGGGCCGCCGCGCTCCATGCGCTCGCGGATGAGCAGCAGGTACGCCCAGGTGATCGTCTCGTGATAGAGCCCGCTCTTGCCGAGCCTGGCCGCGAAGCGCCGCAGCCCGTCCGAGAACTTCTCGAGCGCTGCGGCCGGCGGGAGCCGGCGCAGGTAGAGCCAGGCGAGGCGCACATGGTCGCGGTGCCGGAACCCGGTCTCGGCAAGCGTGCCACTCTCGAAGGCCTCGAGGAGCTCTTGGTCATCCTGGACCTCGCCGCTCAAGCGAGCCTTCCTTTTCCTTCGCTCCGAGCCCGGGCGATCATCAGCAGGGCGACCAGCGCCATGTCGGCAAAGAGCGTTTGAGCTCCCCGGTGCAGCCCGAAGTGAAACCCGGCCGCCCAGGCGAGAACGGCGATCAACCCGACCGCCCCGGCGTAGAACGTTCTAGGGATGATGGTGAGGATCGCGGCGAGGACCTCGAGGGCTCCCAGGACGACGCGCGCCCGATCGGGTAGCCGAGCCGAACGAAGAGGCCCCGCTCGAGCAACAAGAGGATCAGAGCCTGCGCACCGAGCAGGCCGGCCAGCCCGATCCGGAGCGCCGTCTGGGCCCGTTCCCACCAGAGCCCGGAGCTCAAGGCTCTGCCTCGATCATCCGGTGGCTCGCGCTCGAATCGAGGTCGAGGCCGTAAATACGTTTCAGCTCCGCGATCTGCCGAAGGGTCTCCGGCGCGAACGGTCCCTTCCCGTCGAAGGCGTGGAGCACGATCCCTTCGAGAAGGTCTCCGAGAGACAGGTCCGTCAGCTCCGCCAGCGCCTTCAAGACCTTGACCAGCCGCTTCTCCAACCGGACGCCCGTCTGCACCCGCTCGATGGAAAGCCGCCTCCCCTTGCTGGAGTTCGCCCCGGCGCTCCGGGCCCGGGCCCTCCGGCCCATTTTTGTTACCACGGTAACAATATAACACAAATTCCTCACGCCCGTCGAGACGATCGGAAATAATCACTCCGCAGCCATGCCCGGCGGGAAAGACTGGATTGAGCTCGTCCGCTCGACGTTCCACTCCGTGGGACGGGAGGACCTCTCCGGGCTCTACGCGCTCGATTGGCCGCAAGCCAAGGCGAAGCTGACCGCTGGCTACGCCGAGGAGCTCGGCAGACCCGGCGGTCGCGTGAAGCGCTTCTTCCGCACCGCCAACGCGGTCCTCTTCGGGCTGTCCCGGCGCCTCGCCCCCGCCCGCCGCGTCATCTTCGGCGCGGTGCTCGTCTGCATCCTCATCTCCTTCGAGGGGCCCGCCGAATTCCGCACCGTCGAGGTGGTCGGCGGCGTGCGCCGCGTCTCGCAGTACGGCTTCTATTTCGACAACCTTCTCCTGTGGGCGGCGCTCGTGCTGATGGGGCTGCTTCTGGCGATGGAACTCGTCGACAAGATCAACTATCGCGATGAACTGGAGCTCGCGCGCGAGCTGCAGGCGAGCCTGATCCCGAAGGAGCTGCCGAAGCCGCCGGGCTTCGAGCTCGCCGCCCACAACGAGATCGCCAACATGGTGGGCGGGGACATCTACGACTTCGTCCCCTTGCCCGACAGCCGTCTCGCGGTCCTCTTCGGCGACGCTTCGGGGCACGGGATGGCGGCCGGCCTCGTCATGGCCGTGGCGCACGCCGCCTTTCGGACGCAGCTCGACATGGACGCGGCGCCCGTTGCGATGTTCGGGGCGATCAACCGGATTCTGTGCCGAACCGGAACTTCTCGCGCGTTCTTCGGTGGCGTGTACCTGCTCCTCGGGCCGGACGGCGCGTTCACCGGCTCCGTCGCGGGGCACCCGCCCGTATTGCGCGTCGGCCGCGACGGCGCAATCCTCGACCGAATCGGGAAGGGCGCCTATCCCCTCGGGATCAAGCCGGAGCTTTCCTGGCCGATCGAGAACGGGCGCCTCGCGCCCGGAGAGCTGCTGTTGCTCTGCTCCGATGGCGTCACAGAGGCGCACGACGCGAACGGCAACGAGTTTGGCGAGGCGCGCGTGACGAGCTCGCTGCCCCGGGTCATCGGCCTCTCGACCTCCGGCATCGTCGCTTCGGTCGCGACCGAAGTCCGTGAGTTTCGCGGCGGCAAGACCCCCCAGGACGATGTCTCGATTGCCGCGGTGCGGTACAAGGGGTGAGGGCGGGGACGCCGATTCCCTGTTCTTCACACCCCGCGCCGATTCCCCCGCTCGATACTCTCTCCCCCACCAGATTCCCTCTCCCCCGCCAAATTCCCTCTCCCCCTTGGGGGAGAGGGGTAGGGTGAGGGGGTCATCAGAAACACCGCCGGGAAAGGGAGCGGAGCTCCTCGGCGCAGGTTCTGGAACAGCCCGGAGGGCGCCTACCTCTTGACCCTTATCTTCAACACCGTCGGCTCCTGAAGTTTCGCCGGATCGAAAGCGCCCGTCTTCTCGTCAAAAAGGCTCCACTGGCTCTTCCCGATGAAGTAGAAGTCGTCGCCGACGAGGACTCCGAGCGTCGGTTCGGCGAACTCGGGATCGTTCATGTCGAGGATCCGCCCACGCGCCACGCGGTCCCCCGATGCGTCGAGCTCGAGCCGCGCGACGCGATGCGGGTCGATGCCGTTCTGCGTCACGACGATCTCCCGGCCGCGGATGACGAGCCCGTCGATGCCGAGAAGCGGCACGTCGGCGGGACCCGCCATCTCGTGGCGCCTGCCCTCGCCGTCCACCCAGAAGAGGCCGTAGCCCCAGTCAGCGACGTAGAGCCGCCCTCGGGGGCCGAACCCGAGCCCCTGAGGCGAGCGGAAGACTCCCGGCGCCACGAGCTCTTCGATCGCCGCCGCGCCCGCCCGGATCCGGTAGATGCCGGAGCCCAGGCTGTCGGTGACATAGACGTCGCCATTCTCGGCAATCGCGAAATCGTTCGCGGCATGCGGCCTGCCGTCGGCCGGCAACGCATAGCGCCGCGAGAGCCTTCCGGTCGCGAGGTCGAAGGCGAGCACCGCGCTCGATCCCTCCATGCTCTTCTCGAAACCCGCCATCTGCGGGAGGGCCGCGCTCCCGGCATAGAGAACGCGCCGCCTCGGATCGACTCGGAGCGCGAGCACGGATTGCAGGCCGTCCTGCCCCTCGCCGACGAAGTCGGAGATCGTCCCGTCGGCCGCGCGGCGCAGAATCTTGCGCCGGTGCACGCTGCCGACGAAGAAGGCCCTCGACTGCGGGTCATAAGCGATGCCCTCCGTCAGAAGGTCCTTCACCGGCAACCGGAAGGCGACGGCGCTGCCGCCGACCGGCCTTCGCAACTCCGAGAGCTTGTGCCGCACGCCCGCGAAGGCCTCCGCGTCGCGAACCGCGGCAAAGTCCTCGTCCTTGGAGGAGCCCAGATCGAGCTTGCGGTCGAGCAGTTCCTCGACAATCCTCGCGGCGGCCTGCGCGTGGCCGTTGCGCGCTTGCGCCGCCGCGAGGTTGTAGAACAGATAGGGATTCCCGGGGCGCAGCTGCGACGCCTGCCGCGTGTTCTCGAGAAAAGCCGGCCAGTCCTGCTGTTTGTGGGCCTCGGCCGCCTTCTTCTGAAATTCCAGGCTCTTCGCGCGGGTTTCTGGGTCGGGGTCGTCGGCGAGGCCAGCCGCTCGCCAGAGCAGGAGTCCCGCGAAGACCGGCCCGGACAGCCGCCGGTGGCGCAGCTCTCCCATGTCGTCACCTCACGTCAAACTGTGGCTAGCTACGAAAGAACAGCCCGGCGGTTCTCCGGCGGTCCCGGGAATCCGGTCTCTGGGCACTGCGTTTTCTTCCGGTGAGGCCTTTCCGCGCAAGGCGCCGGCTTCGAATCTTCCAGGCTCTCGGCGCCGTAGTTCGTAGTGGCTCTTAAGGCTCGGCCGGGCGTTTGCTCTCCGAAGCTTGTGGAACCAAAGAGGTGCATTCCATGTCGGAAACCCTGAATCTTCCGGTCGTCCCGATGCGCAACGCGGTCCTGCTGCCCGGCGTGAGCACTCCCATCTCCGCGGGCCGGCCGGGCACGCTGCGCGCGATCGAGGCGGCGCTGAATACTCCCGAACGTCGCGTCTTTGCCGTGGCCCAGCGCCACGACGCGGAGAACGTGACGCCGGAAGCGCTCTACACCATCGGCACCATCGCGCACATCGGCTCGGTCCAGCGGGGTCTCGGCAGCGTCCGGCTGCTTCTCGAGGGGCAGTCCCGCGGCATCGCCCTGCGCATTTTCCCGCAGAAGAACGGCTTCCTCGAAGCCTCCGTCCAGGAGGCCCAGGAGATGCTGCCGCTCGACCCGAAGGACCCGGCCTTCCTCGCCCTCCATCGTGAGGCCCGCGAGCGCGCCGGAGAGCTCGGCAAGAAGCTGGGGCTTCCTGACGAGGCCGTCGAACAGATCCTCGGCGAAGTGGACGAGCCCGGGAAGCTCGCCGACCTGGTCGCCGGCTACATCGACATTCCCTCGACGGAGCGCCAGGCCCTCTTGGAAGCTCTGTCCGTGGAGGATCGCTTGCGCCGCGTCCTCGTGCACGTGCAGCGCCAGATCGACGTCCTCTCCGCGCAGGAGGACATCCAGGAGAAGGTCAAGGAGGAGCTCGGCGGCCGCCAGCGCGAGGCGTACCTGCGCGAACAGTTGAAGGCCATCCAGAAGGAGCTCGGCGAAGGCGAGGGCGCTCAGGAAGAGTCGTTGAAGGAGCTCAAGGCGAAGCTCGACGCGCTCCTGCTCTCCGAGGAAGCCCGCAAGGAAATCGACCGCGAGTGGGCGCGCCTGACCCGCGTGGGCCGCGAGTCCATGGAGTCACAGGTCATTCGCACCTTCCTCGAGATCGTCGCGGAGCTGCCCTGGAACACGAGGAGCGACGAGCACCTCGACGTCGGCGAGGCGGCGCGCATCCTGGACGAGGACCACTACGGCCTCTCCGACGTGAAGGACCGGATCCTGGAGTTCCTCGCCGTCCGGCAGCTCTCGCAGGCTCAGGAGAAGGCCGAGGCGGAGAAGGCCGAGAACAGCGGCGGCGCCACCCCGCCCGAGTCCGATAGGACCGCTGCAAAGAAGGAGGTTCGCGCCTCCGCCCGCGCGCGGGGACGGATTCTGCTCTTCGCCGGGCCTCCCGGCGTGGGCAAGACCTCGATCGCCAAGTCGATTGCCCGCGCCATGGGGCGCAAGTACGTCCGGATCTCTCTGGGCGGCGCGCGCGATGAGGCCGACATTCGCGGCCACCGGCGGACCTACATCGGCGCGATGCCGGGGCGCATTCTCCAGGGCATGAAGCAAGCCGGCGCCAAGAACCCGGTCTTTCTGCTCGATGAGGTGGACAAGCTCGGCGTCTCTTTCCAGGGCGACCCGGCGTCGGCGCTTCTCGAAGTGCTCGACCCGGCTCAAAACGACAGCTTCACGGACCACTATCTGGGCGTGCCGTTCGATCTCTCGGAGGTCCTCTTCATCGCGACGGCCAATTTCATTCAGAACATTCCGGGCCCGTTGCTCGACCGCATGGAGGTCGTCAACTTCGCCGGGTACACCGAGCAGGAGAAGCTCCAGATCGCCAGAAGCTACCTCGTGCCGCGGCAGCTCGAGGAGAACGGCCTCGCGAAGGGACAGCTCGCCCTGACCGACGGTGCGATCCTCGAGGTCATCGCGAGCTACACGAGAGAGTCGGGTGTGCGGCAGCTCGAACGCGAGCTCGGGCGGCTCGCCCGCAAGATCGCGCGGCGCATCGCGGCCCGCGAGATCCTGACGGCATCCGTCGAGGCGCACGAGATCCGAGCCCTGCTCGGCCGGCCGAAGGTACATCCCGAAAAGAAGGCGCCGGAGGATCAGGTCGGAATCGCGACCGGCATGTACTACACGCCGGCCGGTGGAGACATCATGTTCGTCGAGGCCTCGCTGATGCGGGGCAAGGGCGAGCTGATCCTGACCGGGCAGCTGGGCGACGTCATGAAGGAGTCGGCGCGCGCCGCGTGGACGTACGCGCGCTCGCACGCGGCGTGGCTCGGCATCGACGACAAGGAGTTCGAGCGGGACTTGCACATCCACGTTCCGGCCGGAGCCATCCCGAAGGATGGCCCGTCCGCCGGGATCGCGATGGCCTCCGCCGTCGTCTCCGCGCTCTCCAAGCGTCCCGTGCGCAACGACGTGGCGATGACGGGCGAGGTGACGATTTCCGGGCGGGTGCTCCCGATCGGGGGCCTGAAGGAGAAGGTCCTCGGCGCCGTGCGCGCGGGCATCACGTCGATCGTGATCCCGAAGGAGAACGAGGCGGATCTGGAAGACTTGCCTGCGGAGGTTCGCGACACCGTACAGGTCTTCTCCGTCGAGAATCTCGCTGAGGCGCTCGCCGTGACGCTTCGTAACGGATCCTTACAAGGGGGCCGGCTCCATTTCGCCGCCACCGGGACAGGGGGCAACGCGGACTTCCTGCACCGGGGGGTCAGCCCTGCATAACGGGTCAACGCTGACTTCTTGCATTGAGGAGGTCGGCGTCGGGACAGGTAAGGCCAGAACGAACGCGTCGACCCCGGGCACCCGGCTCCTACGCCTCCGCCCTTCGCCGGCCGATCTCCGCGTAGGCATAGATCAGCGCGAGGCCGCGGTACGGCCGCCACCGGTCGGCGAAGCGCCGCATGCGCGCTTCCGTGACGCGTGCGCGATGGCCGAGCAGCTCCATCGCGACATACTTGACGACGCCCAGGTCGCCGCCAGGGAAGACGTCGGCCCGACCGAGTCCCCGCAGTAGCCCGATCTCCGCCGTCCACCGGCCCACACCCTTGATCGCGGTGAGCGCTTCGATGGCCGACTCGTCGGGCAGCCGAGCGATTTCGGGCTCCGAGAGGATCCCCGCTGCGAAGGCCTGGGCGAGGCGCACGAGTGTTCCCGCCTTTGCCCGCGAAAGGCGAAACTTCCGAAGCGACCGCTCCGACTCCCGCGCGAGTCGCTCCGGCGAGGGAAACGCAACATAGGTCTCCCCTCGCCGCCGCGCCCTCCGCCCGAAGGCGAGGGACAGCTCGCGGCGGATGTCGTAGGCGAAGACGAGGTTCACCTGCTGCGAGAGAACGGCCGTCACGACGGCCTCCCAGAGCGAGGCGGCTCCGGCGATCCGCAGCCCGCGCGAATGCCGCAGCGCCTCCGCGATCAGCGGGTCGTCGCGAAATGCCCGATAGAACGGCCGCGCGTCGAGCCGAGCGCCCAGGCCGATCTCGACGACGCGCCGGGCGGCCTCTCGCGCGGCGCCACTTCCCGCTAGAGGACCCTCGAGTGTGACTCGAAGCCGCGCCCGCGCGACGGACCCGGCCTGCCGCACCTCCATCAGAACGCCCGACCGCCCGACCGGCAGCAGCCGCCGGTACGTCGTTCCATCGAACCGGTCCACGACCTCCGGCCACCGCGTGAACCGCGACGCCGTTGTGGCGAGCGAGAACGGCCCCCGCGGAGCGTAGGAGAAGTGCCGAGTCCCGGCCGGCGCTCGCGGGCTCATCGAGTCGGGTGTCCCCGTCATCCCTTAACGGTCCCCATCACGTTGCCCGCGGGATCCCTGAAGAGGGCGAAGGTGACGACACCCGGCCTTTCCGTCGGAGGCAACACCACGAAGCCTCCAAGCTCGACAATTCGGTCGAGCGTCCTTGACCGCGCCGGCCGCGCCCGTATCGATGAAGCCGAAATTGGGAACCTTCCAGTGGATCGATCTTCCAATCGAGGGCGGCCGCATAGAAGTCCTGAAGCTCCTTGCCGTCCGGGCCCGCGATCTCGAAGAACACCATTGGCGCGCCCACTGCTTGCCTCCCTTCTCGGGGGTGACATTCTCTCCGGAGCGACGCCCCGCCGCCATCTCAGCGCGCGTCGTGAAAAATGATGCCGAGCGTGAAGCGCTCTCCCCGCGTAACGCGCGCGACACCGTGACGCATCCCAGCTCGAAAGTAACCACGCGAACCTGCGACGGGACGCTCCGCGGTGGTGAAGACGACGGCTTCGCCCTGCTCCGGAAGAAGAGCCTCGCCCCGCGACTGCTGGCGCGGGCGCTGTTCGACCAGCAGAAACGCCCCGCCTTCGTAGTCGACCCCGGGCCGCGAGAGAAACACGGCCAGCTGCATCGGGAAGGCAATCTCGCCGTAGAGGTCCCGGTGAAGGCAGTTGTAGCCGCCCGCCTCGTAGTGGAGCAGCAGCGGCGTCGGCTTCGTCTGCCCACGTCCGTGGCAAAGCGAAAGAAAACCGGCGAGCGTCGCCGGGAAACGCCGCCGCTCCCTCAAAGCCTCGGACCATTCGTTTGCCACCGGCGCGAGCCGCGGATAGGCGTGAACGCGCAGCTCCCGCACGATCCGCGGTAGAGGACTCGCGAAATAACGGTACTCCCCCACTCCGAACCGGTGCCGCGCCATATCGATCGTCGAGCGAAAGCGGCGGTCCTCGCCGTAGAGCCGGCAGAGGGCAAGGCACTCCTCCGATGAAAGGACCCGCCCCAGGCGGGCATAGCCAAATTCCTGCAGGGACGCCTCGATGCCCGTCCAGGGCAGCCGGTTCAGGCGCTCTCGAATCGAGCCGGCCTTACGGGGCATCCCCCTCCAACACAACGCACCCCTTCGTGGTTGCAGGCCCTCACTCCGCCCGAACGTGGTCGAACGTGATCGGCTCGCGGGCGTTGAACTTCACGATGTCGAAGTGGGGGGAGAGATCGAAGTCCTGCGGAAGGCAGAGGCTCGGGTGCCGGGTTCGCAGGAACCCGCTGTAGGCGCGTCGCGTGGGACGGCCGAAGATCCACTGCCGCAGCTTCCCCCGCACGACGGCGTTGCGCCGGATGTGCATCGGCAGGATCGGGAAGTCGACCTCTGCGAACGCCTCGGCCAACAGCGACGAGCAGATCGTCTCGGTCTCCTTTCCGCTGCCCAGGTGCAGCGCCTCCTCGCGCAGGTTCATCGGGATGAGGTGAAAAGGAAGCAGGTAGCGGAACAGGTCGAAGATGTTGCGCCGGTCGTACGTGAAGCCGACACGGGAGATGACGTAGCCGATGACCTTCTCGATTTGCTCGCCGGTCAGCCCCACCGGCCGGCAGACGCGAATGTTCGAGTCGATGTACTTCACCAGCGGCGAGACGATAACCCCCTGATCGACGAGGGCCTCGATGATCAGGTACCGCGCCTCCCGCCCGAAGAGGCGCCGCACCTCCGCCCGCGCGACCGGGTCCCGCACCAGGCCGCTCCCGACGTAGATCGCGCTGTGCGACCACGGGGACATCGTGAGGTACTTGATCACCTGGGAAACCCGCTGATCCCCATCCACGAGCACAACGTCGCCGGGGCGGATGCGGCTCTTCAGCCGCTCCGGATTGTTGAAGGCGACGCGCCGGTACTCGCTTCGCGGGCGGGTAATCTGCTTGACGAACCACTGGGCCAAGACCTGCCCCGGCGAGCGCACGGTCCCATTGTGCTCCCGGCGCGCTCAAGTCACCAGATTCCCCACCGAGGCCTCCTCGGAAGGATCGCCCTGCCGCCCGAACGCCGCCGCGAGAATCTGGACGAGCGAACGCGCGTACTCGCCGCTCGGGTCGAGATCCGGGTCGTAGATGCAGACCTGCATCCCCGCGGCGAGATCCGAAGAGAGAAGCTCCCCGAGCAGAGTCGTCAGCTCCGACAGCATCAGCCCGCCCGGCTCGGGTGTATCGACCGCGGGCATGACCGACGGGTCGAGGACGTCCGCGTCGACGTGGATCCAGACGCCCTCGACGCCGTTGCCGGCAAGCCTCGCCACTTCGCGGCGCGCCGTCTCCGCGATCCCGTTCGAGCGAAGCTTTTCGACTCGATGGGCGGCAATCGTCTCCGGCAGGGACTCCTCGTCGCGGAACCCCAGGATCACGACGTCTTCATCCCGCACGAGCGGCGCGAGCCCGTCCAGGTTCGCGAGCCCGTCCGGCCCGCGCCCGGTCGAGAGCCACAGATCCATTCCGGCCGCGCCATGAGAAGGCGAGGTCTGCGGCGTCGCGAAATCGGCGTGGCCGTCGAGGAAGAAGAGGCCGTAGCGGCCGCGGCGGCGCAATGCGAGGAGATCGCCGAGCAGGATCGAGCAGTCACCCCCGAGGACCAGCGGAAACGCATTTCGGTCGATCGCCGCTCCCACCGCCTGCGCCAGCTTCGTCGAAAAGCGAGCGATCGCCGGTCCATTGCGGATGTTCGTCTGTGGATCGACCTCGGGAGAGTACGCCGGCGGCGCGATCCGGCCGCCCCAGTCGGCCCGCAACGCCCCCGGCAATCCCGCCGCGGCAAGCGCTTCGGGCAGCCGCCGCACGCCGGGCTCGGCGCCCGGCCTCGGGGGCTTCAGGCCCAGGTTCGACGGCGCCTCGATGACGACCAGCCTCCGTTGCATCGTCTGACCTTGAACACACCCGAAGATCAATGGGTTGCGCGCGCTTCGAAAACACAGGCAAGCGCGCAGAAAGCGAGTGTGATAGAGTCCCGCCGTTCTCGATTCGCTCGCCCTTTGTCAGATTTCTGACGAATTCCGATCGAAAGTACAACGGGAATGCGGAGCGTCGTACCGGCGACGTCCCGGCCACTGTCACCGCCGGCGTTACGCCGGAATTCTCCGGCAGGAAGAATGGATGGATTTCATGAAGCTCTACGTTGGCAACCTTCCCTACAACATCTCGGACGATCAACTGCACGACATGTTCTTGAAGTTCGGCACCCCGGACTCGGCCAAGGTCATCACCGACCGCGACACAGGCCAGTCCAAGGGTTTCGGATTCGTCGAGTTCAACAATTCCGAGCAGGCCAAGGCGGCGCTGTCTCTGAATGGTACCGAGTTCGGCGGGCGCTCCCTCACGGTCAACGAGGCGCGGCCCAAGACCGAGGGCGGCGGCGGACGCGCGCGCTACTGACCCTTTCCTTTTCGTGATTCCGACGGCGGGGGCTTGCCCCCGCCTTTCTTTTTCTCGTGAAATCCCGACCTCGAGTCGCGACGGCTGCGAGTCCGCTGCCGGGCCTCATGCCGCAGTCCCGTCTTCGCCCGCGCCGCGGCCGACCCCGAGTTAGCCTCCCGCGTCGAGGTAACGGAGATAGTCGGTCGAGACGGGCACCTTGCCGAGCTGCCGCAGCAGAGTCGCCACTTGCCCGCGGTGGTACGTGCCGTGATTGGCGAGGTGGATCAATGCCTCGGCCAGCGGGTAGCTGCATGTCTCGCCCTTGAAGTTCACGTACGTAAGCGGCTTCTCCAGCCTCTCCGGCATGAGCCCTTCGACGAAAGACTTCTGATCGCCCTGCACCTCGTCCCACTTCTCCCGCAGAATCGCGAGCGTCGGTGCTTCCTGCGCCGCCGGCAGCGAGCGCGGCGACCGGCCGTGCCATCGCTCGAGCCACACCCAGTCCGCGCCATACAGGTGCGCGAGCGTGCCCTGGACCGAGCCGAAGCTGCCGCCGAGCGGGCTGTTGAGCTCATCGGCGGTGAGGGCCGCTACCGAGTCGAGCGTCTTCCCGTTCGCCCACCGGCCGTAGGCGAAGAGCCTTGCGATGTCTTGAGGCGTTCGAGACATGGCGCCGTCCCCCTTTTCCGTCAGTGAAGCAAGTTTGACATGCCGATCGCTCGCACGGGGATGTCAGGCGATCGGGCTCCTTTGGCTGACGCTCTCGTGGCGAGCGTCATCGCACGACCCGAACGTTGAAGTCGGCCGTCTTCAGAGCACCCCAGAGCGTGAGCCACAACAGCAGGTACGCTTCCATCCCTCGAGCTCCGGTAATGCCGCCAAGGTCAATGACGCTCTTCCAGCCGAATTCCTTGAGCAACGCCGTCACCCGCCCCTTCGCCCCGGCGTCGTTGCCGCAGAGGAACAAGTCGCTGTCGCCGTGGACGCGCGCGGGATCCCCCATCACATTCGCGTTGACCGTGTTGAGCGCCTTGACGACCCTTACCTCGGGCAGTTCCTTCTGGATCCGCTCGCCGAGGGAGTCGCCCGCGGCGCCCGTGAAGAGCGTCGGCGGCATGCCTTTGGAGAAATCCAGCGGGTTCGATACGTCGACCAGGACCTTGCCGCGCAGGTTTTCTTTCCCCGCCGCCCGCAGCGCCTCGATCGCCTTCTCGCCGAGCGTGGCGGAAAAGACGATCTCCCCGAACCTGGCCGCCTCCGCGAACGTTCCAGCCGAGGCGCCCTTGCCGGCCGATTCCGCCCACTTGCGCGCCTTCTCGTTGCCCGCCTCGCGCGCGCCCATCTTCACCTCGTGCCCGATCGCCGCGAGCTTGCTCGCGATCGCCGATCCCACCATCCCCGTTCCCAGGACTCCGATCTTCATGAACGACCTCCTGCCGCGGTGATACGCCCGCTGGTGCCCGGCGGGTTCGGGCAGCCCCAGGTCCGGTTATCCGAAGCGCCGGCAGGGCGACGGATCCCCCGACTTCACCGTCCGCCCTCGGTAAGATCCCCGCCGGAGAAACGACCATGACACACACCCTCCGCCTCCCGATCGCGGCGGCCGCCACGGCGCTCGCGATCACCCTTCTCGCGACACGCGGCGCTCGTTCGGACGCCGCACCGGCGGTGTCCGGCGCGGCCCCCGCCTTCGGCGACACCTTCTGGAAGCACTGGGGAGACGGGAGGGCAGAGCTCGCCGGATACGACCTGACCTTCCCCCGATACGGAGAGCTTCGCAGAGGGGTCGCGGTCACCATCTTCGTGACGGAGACGTTCTCCAATTCGCTGCGCGTCAAGTCCGATCCCGGGAAACACCCGCAGTCCGACGAGTTTCCCGTGATGAAGCTCAATCTCGTCGAAGACTTCTCGACCGGCATCTACGACTACAACATCATGACGAGCGCTTTCGTTGCCCTTTCGGCCGTCAACGGCCGCCCGGCCGGCAGCGCGACCAAGGTCTCCTTCTCCTCGCAGGAATGGTGCGGAAACGTCTACGGGCACCTTCTCTTCGATCGCATGTCGGCGCGCCTGACCTCCCACAGCTATTTCGATGGAGAGGCCGACCAGGCGCGGGTCCTTCCGGTTCCCACCGACGCTCTCTCGGGAGACGCGCTTCTCCTCTGGGCGCGCGGGTTCGCAGCGCCCCTGCTCGCGCCCGGCGAGCGGCGGGAGGTCCCGCTCGTTCGGTCCCTCGAGGCGTCTCGGCTTGGCCACCGTCCCGTCGAAATCCTCCGGGCGACGCTCTGGCGGGATGCGGCTCCTTCTCGCGCGACAGTGCCGGCCGGCAGCTTCGACGTTGAGCGAAGGACCGTCTCGATCGCCGGCGGCTCGACCTGGAAAATCGCCGTCGAAACCGCCGAGCCACACCGGATCATCGAGTGGGAGACAACCGACGGCGAGAGGGCGTCCCTGCTCGCAAGCGACCGCCTCCAGTACTGGAAGTTGAACGGCGAGGGGGGCCAGAGCGCCCTCTCGAAGCTCGGCTTGACGCCGCGCGCTGCGCGAATGCCGTGACACGGCAGGCCGAGGGTCGGGCAACTGGCCGTTTTTTACCGCGTTCCGGCAGATGCCCCTCTCGGGGGGACAGGGAATGGCTACGTGGCTTGGCTCTCGCCGCGCGCCTCAGTACCGCCCTCCGACTGGCGCAGGGATCACGTCGAGTTCCGAAAGCTCCTCCGGCGTGAGATCGATGTCGGCGGCCGCGACGTTGTCCTCGAGGTATTCGCGCCGCTGTGTTCCGGGGATCACGAGGACGTGCTCGCCCCGAGCGAGCACCCAGGCAAGCGCGATCTGCGCGGCGGTCGTGCCACGCCGTGACGCGACGGCGCGAATGCTCTCGACGATCCGCTGATTTCCCGCGACGGCTTCCGGCGCGAAACGCGGCAGCTTCGAGCGGAAGTCCTCCGAGCCGAACCGCGCGCCGGCCGAGACCGCGCCCGTGAGAAACCCCCTGCCGAGCGGCGCGAAGGCGACGAAAGACGCGCCGTGCGCGGCGCACCACGGCACGACGTTGGACACGTAGTCGCGCGTCCAAAGCGAGAGCTCCGACTGGACCGCGGTCACGGGATGGATCCTTGAAACGCGGTCGAGCTCATCCACCGATGCCTCGGAGATGCCGAGGCTGCGAACCTTGCCCGCCGAAACGAGCCCGGCCATCGCCCCCCACGTCTCCTCTACCGGGACCTTTGGGTCGATGCGGTGCAGATAGTAGAGATCGATGATGTCGATGCCGAGCCGCGCAAGCGACCCGTCGCATGCCTCGCGGATGTGCTCGGGCCGCCCGTCCCGCCCGAATCGGTAGGTCGCCTTGTCCTCGACGACGAGACCGGCCTTCGTGGCGATGACGACGCGGTCGCGCCGGCCCTCGATCGACCTCCCGAGGAGAGACTCGTTGGAGAGCGGACCGTAGACGTCCGCCGTGTCGAAATGATCGACGCCGAGATCAATCGCTTGCCGGATGACGTCGACGGCCGCCGCCTCGTCCACGGAATTGTCGCGGTAGCCCCAGGAAAACCCCATGCACCCGAGGCCGACCGGGAATACCGAGCGGGTCGTGTTGCCGAGCCGCCTTCGCCGCACGGCGGCACGATATCAAGGGTTCCTCCCCGTCCCGCCCGCGTCGCTTCGCTCCTAGCAGGTTGCTGAGAAAGGGTGTGGGACGGCGTTGCGAGCGCCGCGGGGTCAGATGCCAGGAGACGCGGCTTTCGGCTGCGGCGGTCGCCTTGCGACCGGCAGCCGAGAACTTCTAATAGACCCCGGAGGGACCGGGCCCCCGTTTAGACTCTCTCGGCCGCCGTTCGCGAAGCGAATGCCTGCGGCCGAAAGCCGGACTCGACGCCCGCATCCATTCTTCAGCAGCCTGCTGACTCGGACGATTGCGAAATCTTTCAGAAAACCTGGCCAACCCTTAGGATTACGCCTTCTCTCTTCTCCCATACTGGCGGCAGCGCCGGCAAGGCGCTCGCGGAGGGCCAAGGAGGTGAAGTGCCCGCAGGGGTCCAATCGGGATTGGTGGGGGGCTGCGCTCGAGCGGAACCGGCTTCGGCGCTCCGAGTCCCGCCCTTGCCCGTGTGCGAGAGACGGCCCAGGAGAGTCGGCGCAGCCTTTCGTTTCTCCGGGACCGCCACCGGAAGCGGATTGATCCGGATTCGTCCCACGGCCGCTCGTCTAAGACCGCGGCGGGGGCAAGCTGTGCGGGCGCCCGTTAGCCAGGTTGATCTGCCATGAAGGCGTGGAGCCCGATCCGTCACCGCCCCGCCCCGTTGGCGCCGCCGCTTCGGCGGCTCCTTCTCGTGCTCCTTCTTGCCCTCCCTGCCCCGCACGCCAGGGCCGACGACGGGGTCACCGTGCCGGGCGGCCCCGCGTCGGTCCGGCGGTTGCTCGGACTCGATCCCGAACGCCCGAGCGCCACCTTCTTCCTCGACCTGCACGAGTTTCTCCTTTTCGGCGCTCCGGAGGAGGCGACCTGGTCGCAGGTGGACGTTCGACGCCGTGCCGTAGCGTTCGTCGAAGACCTGACGGAGTGGCGTCGCCTTTTTGGAAATCCCGCACGCTTTGCGCCGGTGCCCGCCACCGAGTGGACCCAATGCGAGCGCGCGCTCGAGTGGCTGGGATACCGGGTGTCCCGTGACGGATCGTCGTTTTCGGCCGAGCGGCTCGGGGACGAGAAGTCCAAGCGCCGGCAATCCCTCCTGGACGCCATGGGCACTCCGACCGTGGACTTCCTCGGGGCCCTTCACACGGGTCAAACGGTGACCGTCGCCTGCGCCGACGAAGCCGCGCCACTTCCCTTCGGTCTCGCCGCCTGGCGCGAGACGATTTCCGACCCGGGGCTGACCGCAGAAAACGCCTTCCTCTTCTTCGTCAAGAACGTTCGCGCTTCGCGCATGCTCGCCGCGCTCCATGGGCTCGATCCAGAGACCCGCGACGCGCTGCCTGGACTGGTGCGCGATGCGAAGGGCCGGCCCGCCGGATGGAAGATTCTCTACGAAGAAGCTCTCGAGCCCTTCGCCCGCTATCCCGAGGCTCTTCTCATCGCCGACGGAGGCTTTGTGCTGCCGGGAGGCGCGGAGGCGGACGCGATCTGGACGAGCACATTGGGCGTCTCGCCGTCGGAGCATGCCGCTTTTCTTCGGGCCCTTTTCAAGACCGACGGCGGCAAGGCCGCCTACGTCGTCGATACCCTCTGGCATCTGCGCGAGGAAACGGCGCGGCAACTGCTCTTCGGCACAGGCTCCGGAGGGCCCGACGCGGTCGGCCGCTTCCGGCGGCTGTACGAGGCGATCGAGTCCTTCGGCGCAAGCTACGCGTCGACGCACCGGGATCCCTTCGATTTCGCCCACCTCGCCTGGTTTCTGAGGCTCTCTCCGGAGGAGGAAGCGACGACGCCGGCGATCGGCCCGAACGAGACGGCCTTCCCGAGAACCGAAGCGGAGGTCGGCAGCGTTGTCTCTCGCGAGAAAGGGCCGGCCCCGGCTGCCGAAGAGTCTCTCAGACGAATCCTTCGCGGCGACTCGAGAGCCAAGGCCGACGGTCTTGCGGCCGGGAGCCGGTTCGTGTTTCTCTCGAGCCTTCTCGCCGATTACCCGACCCTCGCGGATCCCGGTCTCCAGGTCCTTCTCTCCCGTGGCTTCGATCGGTTCCTTGCCGCCTACGCGATCCTCGAGGACCTTTCCTTCGTGCGTTCGGAGCTCGCGCGGCGCTACCTCTTCACGCTCGACCGCCTCGATCGCCGGGGCGTCTCGCGCGATGCGGAGGTGAGCGCGGGCCTCTTCGAATGCGACGTCGAGTTGCTGGCTCAAATGTCGCGATCGCGGGCGCTCCGACCCGCGGAGGCGGAAGATCTGTTTGCGGCGCTTCTCGATGTGCCTCTCTTCGCGCGGGAGGACGCGACGCCGACAGCGGGCGAGGCGGCGCTCTTCCGCTGGCTCACGGAGCGCCTGCTGCCCGTTCTTCGAGCCGGCGAGGGGCGGAAGGCCGATGAGGCGGCCGACTCGGATGAGCTGATCCAACGCGCCCTCGTCGGCCCCGCGCCCGTAGCGCGAGTCTCGTGGCGCGGCGGTTTCTACCGATTCGATCCGGCGGGAGACGAGGTCTCCCGGCGACGGGCGTTCCGGGAGAAGCAGAGGCTCGCCTCGGTCTCGGATCTCGAGCACCTGCACCAAGAGCGCGACGCCGCGATGGACGCGGCCGAGAAGTCCGATCTGGCCGCGGCCCAGGCCGCGACGGCCGAGTTCGCCCGCGATCTCGGGCTCGAGGAGGAGGCGTCCCGGCCCATCGACGCCTCCGACGAGCGGATCACCGGCGAGGAGAAACGCGCCGGCGCCGCGGCGGCAGACGTGGCGGCGCTCCCCAATGCCGGGAGGCTCGCGAAATTCCCCGGGCGCCTCGCGGCGCTCGACGCCGTCGTGGCCGAGCGTCACCTCGAAGCCTTGCTGGGGCACGTGTATGCCGCCAGCGCGGGAGATCCCAACGACCTCTATTACCAGGACCCGTTCTTCGTTCGCCGCCACTCCTTTCGCACCGTCGCGGTAGGCGGCTCCGCCGTCCAGACGGCGTTCACGAGAACCGCCCTCGTCCAGGAAAGGGGAAGCGGCGCCCGGATCGCCGGCTCGATCTTCGACCTGACCGACGTGCTCGGGCTGCTCCATGCGGACCAGCTCACCTATCGCGCCGGCGCCAGAGTTCCGAGCGACGTCCTCCGATCCGGTCTGGTCGCGCCGATTCGGAGAATGAGCGTCGCGCGGCTGGACGACGACAGCCTGGAAGTGGTCGAGGCCTCCTGCACGGCCGCGAGGGAGCTTGCGGGAGCTCTCGCGGGATCGGTTCCGCGCGAACGATTCGCCGTCTGGTTCGGGTTGGCTCGCGACCTCGTCCCCCGATCGCGCCTCTGGCTCCTCGCCCTCCTGGACGGAGAGCCGACCGAGGAGGCGCTCTCTCGAGGTCTGTCGCCTTCCGACCAATACCGCATCGGAAGACGCCTCTTGGGGCGAGCGGCCGCGGGCCTCGCGCCGCTTCCGGCAGCGCTGCGGGCGCGCGAGGCGATCGCCCGTCTCGTGAGGAACCACGGAGAGATCGGATCCCGGGAGCGGCTCGCGGAGTTCGGTCCTCTTGCCAAGGCCTACGCCGAGCGCTTTCGGCTGACCGACATGGAGATGCCGCCGTACGAGCGTTTGGCCGCCTACCGGCGTCCCGAGATCCTGAGCGATCGTCTCTATGACCTGAAGATCGCGGTCGCCTGCCGCGTGGCGGAGGCGCGCCTTCCGGCCGCCGTCCTGCCGATCGTTCTTCCCGAGGCCCTCGACGCGATGCTCACGACGCTGAAGATGGCCCATCCCTACGACTGGAGCGCGACGACCCGCGTCGCAGCCGCCTTTTCCCGCGGCGACCTCGACCGCATCGTCGACGACGCTGTGCGCGCGGGACGCCTCGTCCGAGACGATGCGCCGGACGACGGAGGATCCGGATCGTGAATCGCGGACGCCTCGCGGCCGTGCTCCCGGCCCTGCTCGCCGCGGCCTCTTTCGTTTGCGCCCGAGGCGCCTCGGGCGACGACACTTCGGAGGAGCGGCCAACCCTCGAAATTCTCGCTCCGACCTCGGCGGACGTGCCCGTCGGAGACATGACAATCCGGGTCTTCGCGAAGAACACCCGGCCGGGCGACACGCTGGACTTCTTCGTGGATGGCCGCAAGATCGGAGCCGCGGCGAAGCCGCCGTGGGAGGCTGTCTGGCCGGCCGGCGAGACGGTTCGAAGGCACGTCATCACGGTGGCTCTGCTGAGGGACGGCCGTGAAACCGCGACGGCCCGCGTCGATACGCGAGAGCCCGGCTTCACGGCCCGCGCCGCTGCGCAGGCTGTGGCGCTGGCGCCGATCGTGACCGACCCATCCGGCCACTACGTCCTCGGTCTCCAGAAGGCGGACTTCACCGTGATGGACAACGGAAGCCCTCAGCGGATTGAGACCTTCGACGCCGTCGATTCACCGCTCGCCGCCATTCTGGTGCTCGACGTCTCGGCCTCGATGCAACCGAAGCTCGACGACGCCGCCCGCGCGGCGCGGGCATTCGTCCGGGCTCTCAAGCCGGACGACCGCGTCGGCCTCTTCACGTTCAATACCGGGATCGTGGGATCGGTCGACCTCACCCTCAACCGATCGAAAATCATCGCGGGCATCGACGGCGCCAAGCCGGACGGCGAAACGGCGCTCTACGACGCCATCGCGGCCGCAATCCGCCACCTGAAACCGGTCAAGCAGCGCGCGGCGCTCGTGGTCTTGACCGACGGCGAGGACAACCGAAGCCGCCTCTCCGTAGACCAAGTCATCGAGATGGCGCGAGGGTCGGAGGTCTCCATCTACGCCGTCGCCGAGGTGCCGAGCGAATCGCAGACGACAATGAGGTTCCTCGACCGCCTGGCCGGCGAGACCGGCGGTCGCTCCTATGCGATCGGCAACATTCGTAAGCTGTCGGACCCGTTCGCCGCGATCGTGAAGGAACTCCGCAGCCAGTACTTTCTGACCTATACCCCCTCGAACCACAGGCCGCATTCGTGGCACACCGTCGAGGTGCGGGTCGGCCGCCCCGGCCTCGTGGCCCGCACAAAAAAGAACTACCGCCTTCCGTAAGCTCGGTGCCAGGTCTGTGCTATGGACTCTGGCGATCACCCACGCGGTTTCCCACGGCCCCGCGGCGTCAGGTCTGTAATGGCTCGGGGCGTCGAGCGAATCCGGAATCGGCGGCTTGAGACATGATACAGACTGGCACCGATGGGGACACGAACGTGAGAAGTCTCCGTTCCAGCCGCGGTCCCGGGAGCTGGCAGCGCGTCACCGGCGTAATCGTCGCTCTCGGCGCCCTCCTTCGTGTCGCGCCGTATCTGGCCAACCGTTCCCTCTGGAACGACGAGGCCTCTCTCTCGCTCAACATCGTGGGACGCTCCTGGCGCGGCCTGCTCTCCCCGCTCGATCACACGCAGGCGGCTCCGATCGGGTTCCTCCTGCTCGAGAAGCTCGCGACAGGAATGCTCGGCAGCAGCGAATATGCCCTGCGCCTGTTCCCCCTGATCGCGGGGCTCGCTTCGCTACTCCTCTTCCGGCATGTGGCCGTCCGATGCCTTCCCGACAAAGCGGTTCCCATCGCGGTGGGCCTCTTCGCCTTCTCCGACCGGCTGATCTATTACTCCTCGGAGGTGAAGCAGTATTCCTCCGATGTCGCGATCGCCCTGCTGCTCTTCTCAGCGGCTCTTTCGACCCGCAGTGGAGCGTCGGGAAGGCGGTCCGTTGCGGCCCTCGCCTTTCTTGGCGCCGTTTCCGTTTGGTTCTCCCACGCCGCTGTTTTCGTCCTCGCCGGCGTCGGCGCGACCCTGGCGGTCTCTGCCCTGCTCCAGCGGAACCGGGCGCGCCTCCTCCTTCTCGCTTCGACTGGAATCCTCTGGCTTGCAAGCTTTGCGGCCTTCTGGGCTCTGTCTCTGCGCCACATCGCACAGAACCCCGGGCTGCAGGCCTGGTGGGTCCCGACCTATCCGAACGTTTCTCGCTCCTTGGGAGACGTCTTCTGGCTTCCCGGCATCTTTGGCGCGATGTTCGAGTACGCCGGCGGAGCGAGCTTCCGGGGCCTCGGGTTCGTGGCTTTCCTGATCGGATCGCTCGCGCTCTTCGTCTCGGACGGCGAACAGCTCTTCCTGCTCGGCTCTCCATTTCTGGCCACGTTGCTCGGCGCGGTTCTTCACCAGTACCCCTTTTGGGATCGCCTCATCCTCTTTCTCTTTCCCTTCCTTTTCTTGCTGACCGGGCTCGGAACCGAGCGGATCCGGCAGGCCTTGGGCACGGCGGCTCCCCTTGCCGGAGTCGTTTGGATCTCGCTGCTCTTCTTCCACCCCCTCAGCATCGCGCTTCACGACCTGATCCATCCGCCCGCACGAGAAGAGATCCGGAGCGTTCTCGACTCCGTCCGATCACACGGGAGACCGGGGGACCGGCTCTACGTAACCGTCGGGGCGCATGAAGCCTTCGACTACTACTCGCCCCGATACGGTTTCTCCCCAGGCGACGTCGTGCGGGGCGTCGGCAAGAGCGCCGACTGGAACGCCTATCGCACCGATCTGGAACGTCTCCGGGGCGGCGGACGAACCTGGATCATCTTTTCGCATCTGATCCAGGGGGGCGGCGCCGATGAAGAGAAGCTCTTTCTGTACTTTCTGGATGGAATCGGCACCAGGCTCGACGCTTACCACGCACCGGGCGCCGCGGCCTACCTTTACGACCTGGGACCACCCCACGGTACATAATCCGGACCCGGCACCCAGAGGGGAGGGTCCTATGTCGGAATCCCGCCGGAAGTTCCTCGCGCGCACCGCCGCCGGAATGGTCGGGGCCGCCGCCGCGAGTCGAGCGGCCGCAAAGGCCCGGGTGGCCGCGCCGGATCCCCAGGTCACGCCCGTCGCCGGGACGCCTCCCGCCTTCGGGACGGCGCCGCCCGTGGGACCCGAGGTGAGCGTCGCCACAATCGCCGAGGCGGAGAAGCTCATGCGCGTGGAGCTGACGCCGGCCGAGCGGGCGCAAGCCGCGGGCAACTGGCGCCAGGCGATGGCCTCGACAATGGAGCGGCGAACGGGTCCGCGCAGGGTCGCGCTGGAGCCCTCGCTCGCGCCGGCAATGCGCTGGGATCCGATGATCCCGGGCGTGCCCGCCGGCCCCACGACGGACCGCTTCGTCCGCGGCTCCGCGGACCCGGGTCCCCTGCCCAAGCGCGACGAGGACATCGCCTTCGCGCCGGTCTCGACGCTATCGCGGTGGATCGAGCGACGCGCTTTGAGCAGCGAGCGTCTCACGCGCATCTACCTCGAGCGACTCGAGCGCTTCGACCCGAAGTTGAAGTGCGTCATCACGCTGACGCGCGACCAGGCGCTTGCGGACTCTAAGCGCGCGGACGCGGAGATTGCGGCCGGTAAGTACCGCGGTCCGCTCCACGGCATCCCCTGGGGAACGAAAGATCTTCTGGACACGAAGGGGATTCGGACGACGTATGGCGCCGAGCCGTACCGGGATCGCGTCCCCGACGCCGACGCCGCGGTCGTCCGGCGGCTCCGCGACGCCGGCGCAGTCCTGGTTGCCAAGCTCAGCCTCGGCGCGCTGGCGTTGAACGACGTTTGGTTCGGCGGTCAGACGATGAACCCCTGGGTACCCGAGGAGGGGTCGGGGGGAAGCAGCGCGGGGCCGGGCGCGGCGACCGCGGCGGCTCTGGTGGGCTTCTCGATCGGCAGCGAGACCGAGGGGTCCATCGTCGATCCCTCGATGCGCTGCGGCGTCACCGGCCTTCGGCCGACGTTCGGCCGAGTCCCGCGGACGGGCGCGATGACGCTCTGCTGGTCGCTCGACAAGCTTGGGCCGATGACCCGCGGCGTCGAGGACACTTTCCTCGTCCTCGCGGCCATCTCCGGCCCGGACCCGGGCGACCTCTCGAGCGTGCCGAGCCGCCTCGACTTCGAGGCGGAAGGGCCCGTGAAGGGGATCAAGGTGGGGTTCTTCCCGACCTGGATGAACGAGAGCCCGGCGACGGAGGTGGACCGTGCCGCGCTCGAGACGGTGCGACGCCTCGGGATGCTGCCGGTGGAGGTGAGCCTTCCGGACTGGCCGTATGCGTCGCTCAACACCATCCTCTTCGCAGAGGCGGCAGCGGCCTTCGAAGAGCTGACTCTCGCGCGCGGCGTCGATCAGCTCAAGATGCAGGTCCCCGACGGGTGGCCCAACACATTCCGGCAATCCCGCTTTCTATCGGCCGTGGACTTCGTCCAGGCGGATCGCCTGCGCCGGAAGGTGGCCCAGGAGATGGCCCGCCTCTTCGAGAGAGTCGACATCCTTCTCGTTCCCGCGCTGCGCGACGAGATCCTGACGGTCACGAACTTCACCGGCCATCCCTCGCTGACTCTGCCGGCCGGGTTCGTCGAGATCGGCCAGGCTCGCAGCGACTGGGCGCCGGACCCGGCGCGCTCCCTGCCGACCTTCACCCCGAAGCGGCGGGTGCCGCACGGCGTGACGCTCGTCGGCAAGCTCTTCGACGAGGGAACGATCGGCCGAGCCGGCATCGCCCTCGAGAGAGCCTTCGATGTCGCGCGTAAGAGGCCGCCCGGCTTCTGAGCGTCGCTCAACCCAACCGGCTCCGGCCGCCGGGTCAATACCTCCAGCTCTTCAGGTCCGCCCCCGCCGGCGCGGACCTGGTGATCCGTTCGACGATCTTCGGCGCGAACATCTGGTGGTAGCGGAGGCGGGAGATGGCATTCGGGCGCGTGTGGTCGCCGTTCCAGCAGTGCTCGGCGCGGGCGCCGTAGTCCACTTCGCCGCCGTAGAAGGGGTCGGTGGTGCTTTTCAGGAAGTCCTCGGCGAGATAAACGGCGTTGTTCAGGTAGTAGTTGTCGGTCTCGCCGACGTAGATGTGGATCTTGCCCTCGAGCTTCTTGCCCAGGCCCTTGTTCCAGTCACGCCGCAGAATGTGGACGAGGTCGTAGTTCTCTTTCCAATGCGCGGCGACCGTCTTGTCGATGACGCCGGTCCGTTTGTCCCAGATGGGTTTGGGATAACCGTCGCCGCCGACGGGTGAGAAGACGGCCTGCCAAATGTCCCACTGGCCACCGGAGCGGCCATTGGTGCCGATCACGAGCTCCAGCCGGTTCATCTGCTCGAGACTCGCGGAGAGGTGACCCAGGTAGTCGCGGTGGCCCGGCTTCGGCACCGTCTTCCAAGGACCCTTCCAGAAGTACGCGTTCTCGTCCTCGTAGGTATTGACGACGGTGTAGGCGCGAAAGTCGATGGGGTCGGGACACCCCGCCCAGGCGCCGTTGTATTCGTCGGGGTAGAAGATCTGCGCACCAAGCGCCTCCCAGCCGCCCGTCGAGCCGCCGTACATGAAGCGGGCCCAGCCGGCGCCGAGCGCGCGGTACTTCTTCTCGAGGTACGGGAGCAGTTCGTAGGTGATCGCGTCGCCGTACGGCCCGAGGTTCTGCGAGTTCACGGCGTACGAGTCGTCGTAATACGGGTTGGCGTGCTGGATCTCGACGATCAGGTAGCGCGGGTAGTCGGGCGCGGTCCAGTCCTTGAAGAACTGGTAGGCCTGCTCCTGTTGGATCCGGTTATAGCCCTCGAGCTGGAAGCGGTCGGAGTAGTCTGGCTTCAGGCTCGGGTCGGGCGGCTCTTCGCGGAATCCCGTGATCGTGTCCGGGAAGTGGCCGTGAAAAATCACGAGCGGGTAGCGCGCGTCCGGATGCGCGTCGAAGCCTTCGGGGAGCAGGATGTGCGCGCCGACGTACATCTTGCGGCCCCAGAACTTCGAGAGAACCTGGGAGACGATCTTCTCGTGCTTGACATACCTGGTCGTCGGCGGATCGGGGATGGGCGGGATGACGTTCTCGAGGTTGAGGCGAATCGTTTCGGACTTGGCGGGGTCGAAAAGGATCTGCCGCGGGGTCGAGTAGAGGTTGCCGGGTGCCTTGCTCCACTGCTGCCCTTCTCCCCTGTCCATCGGGAGCTTCAAGACGTGGCCGTCGGAGCGCCGGAAGGTCTCGTACCGGTGGAGGAGCGCCTGCACCTGATAGGTGCCGGCTGGAATCTCGCCGAGGCTCTCGACCGGGTAGCCGAGGACGTCCGCAGGGAAAACAGCTTCCTGCCCGGACTTCCAACCGTCGACGTCGATGCCGAAGACCTGCTGGCTCTTGAGGCTCGTGTCGCTGATCTGCAGGCGCGGCTCGGCGGTCTTGTCGGTCGAGAAGAGGAGCAGCAGGCGGCCGTCGAGCGGCTCCTTGCTCTGGCTCACGTTCTCTCCGTACGTCACGACGATCTTCGGGCGCGCGGTCGCCGAAGGGGGCGCCGCTCCCACGGCGGCGACGACGGAGAACAGAATCAAGGCAAGGAGAGAACAGGAACGGAGAAGCGGCATCGGAAACCTCCTGCTGTTGCCGCCAAGCATATCGGCAGCCGGCCGCGGCTGCGTCTCCGCGGGTCAGAGCTCTAGCCCCGCCGCAGGGCGAGAAGAGCCATCCGGGCGAGCCCGACCGAAGCTCAGGATGACGGCGAGGAGGGCGTCACATCCAGGGCTCGTCGGCGCTCGGTCCGTAGATCGACGGCACCTTCCCGCCCGCCATCCGAACGTACACCGAGAGCTGCCCGCGGTGATGGACCGAGTCCATGAGCATGAGCCACATGATGTCGATCAAGGGGACCTCCCCCATCTGCTTCGGGCCGGTGAAGAAGGTCACTTTCTCGAAGAGCCGGGATTCGGGCATGGCCTCGACGGTCTCGATCAGCGCCCGTGCGCCACGCTCATAAGCGGCCACGGCTTCGGCCAGTGTTGCGGGCGGCGGCGGGAGGTTGGGCGGCATCTTCAACTCGCCTCGGACCGCGGCAATGACGACTCCGTTTTCCTGCGTAAACGTGTGAACGAGCCGCGCAGCCGAGTACGAGCGCTCATGCGGCTTGAACTCACCCTGTCCCGACGGATACGCCCGCATGATCTTCAGCGTGGTCGGGAACTCCCTTGCGAACACGTCCAGGTACTGTCGCTTCAGTCCTGGCGGCGCGACCCGCGGCGCGCTCTTCTTGGCCTTGGGCTTCGAACGCCGCTTCATGCCTTCGCGCGAATGGCGCATGATCGGTTTCCGCTTGGGCTTGCTCGTCTTTCGGGCGGCCGGACGCTTGGACTTTTTCATAGCCGCAATCCTCTCACGGACCTCCGTGGTAGACCCTGCGTTGCGAGCAAGTCCACGGCGGGCGGGGCACCGCCCTACAGGTTGAAGCAGACCACTCGGGTCTCGGTCGCCTCGAGGACGGCGAACCGGACGCCCTCGCGCCCGATCCCGGAGAGCCCGGTTCCTCCGAAGGGCATCACGTCGAGGCGATAGTCGGTCGAGTCGTTGACGATCACGGCTCCGTAGTGGAGGCCGCGGATCGCGCGGTAGGCGTCGCGCAGACTCTCGGTGAAGATCGCGGCATGGAGGCCGTAGCGCACACGGTTGGCGAGCGCGATCGCCTCATCGAGGGAGCGCACGCGGTAGAGGGAGACGATCGGGCCATAGGCCTCGTCGCAGTCGACGCGCACGCCCTCGGGCACGCCGGCAAGCACGGTCGGCCAGACGACCGCGCCCTCGCGGCTGCCGCCCGCCAAGACACGCGCGCCCCGCTCGACCGCCTCGCGCACCCACGCCTCGATGCGGACGGCCTGGGCCTCGTTGATCATGGCGCAGACGTCGGTCTCTTCGTCGAGCGAGGAGCCTGCCTTCAGCTGTGCGGCGCGCGCACTGAAGCGGCCGACAAAATCGTCGTAGATCGTCTCGTGCACGAGCACGCGCTGGACGCCGAGGCAGTTCTGACCTGCCTGCGCGAAGGCGCCCTCGGAGATCGCCGCAACGGCCTTGGCCAGATCCGCATCCGCATTGACAATGACGGGAGAGTTGGAGCCGAGCTCCATCGCGAGCTTCTTGATGCCCGCGATCCGCGTGATCTTTTCACCGGTCTCGACACCTCCGGTGAAGCTGACGAGTCGGATCCGGGGGTCGGTGACGAGCGCCTCGCCGGCGGCCTCGCCGCGCCCCGTGACGATGTTCAGCCGGCCGGGCGGCAGCCCGGCTTCCATCAGGTGTCGCGCAAGCGACAGAGCCGAGAAGGGAGTCGCGGAGCCGGGCTTTAGGACGACGGAGTTGCCGGCCGCGAGCGCCGGCGCGACCTTGTGCGCGGCCATCGCGAGCGGATCGTTGAAGGGCGTGATCGCGCCGACCAGTCCCACCGGGAAGCGGAAGTAGTAGCCCTCGCGGTTCTCGGAGCCCGGGCGGCTGTCGAAGGGAAGCGTCTCCCCGCAGAGGCGCCGGCCCTCCTCGGCCGCCAGGCGCAGGAGCCTCGCGACCCGAACCGGCTCGCGCCGGGCCTCGCGGATCGTCTTGCTCCCCTCGCGCGCGATCGTCCAGGCGTGCTCCTCCCGCTCGGCGTCGACGAGGTCCGCGGCGCGCGTCAGCACGTCATAGCGCGCGTGCAGGGGGAAGTCCTGTGCCTGGGCACGTTCGGCCGCGTCGACGGCGGCGCGGACGTCGGCGGCGCGAGCGCTCGGGACGCTGCCGACGAGGGAACCGTCGAAGGGATTGCGGACCTCGATCCGATCCGTCCGGCGGACCCATTGCCCGCCGATCAGCATCGGGGCGTCTTCGCCCACACCGGCCTGGAGCTTCATCGTCGGAATCTTATCGGCCTATCGCGAAGCCGCTCATCGCTTGTTCCAGCCCTTGACCGGGCCGGCGTGGAAGAACTTCTCCGGCGTCATCACGCCGTCGCGCTTGAAGACCACGCCGTCCTTCATGACGAAGCGCACGTCGCGCAAGGCGTCGATGTCCTCGAGCGGGTTGCCGCGAACGGCGATCATGTCGGCGGCGAGGCCCGGCTTGATCGGTCCGCGCTCCTTTTCGACCCCGGTGCACTGATAGCCGGTGATGGTCATCGCCTTCAGGATGTCGGCGTTGGGGATCTCCGCCGCCTTCCAGGTCAGGAGGAAGTTGATCGTGAGCTCGCCGCGGTTCATCGGGTTTCCGGTCTTGTAGTAGTCCATGTCGGTCGAGAAGGTGATCTTGACGCCGTGGCGCCAGGCGCTCTTCAGCTGCTCGACGGTCTTGTCGAACCTCTCCTTCGTTCCGCTGTAGGCGGTTAAAGGCGTGTCCGTCGAGGCGAGGAAGATGCCCTTCTGGGCCATGAGCCTGTGGTGCTCCTCGGTCAGCGCGAAGCCGTGCTCGATCGACCAGATGCCCGCTTCAATGGCACGGCTGGCGCCCTCGGGCGTCTGGACGTGGCCTGCCACCTTGAGCCCGGCCCTGCCTGCTTCGGCGACGAAGAGCTTCATGTCCTCGACCGAGTAGCCCCAGGGCTTGCAGTCCACACAGATCTTGATGACCTTCGCGCCGAAGAGCATGTTTTCGCGCACGGCCTTGACGATCTCGTCGCGCGTGTCCGCGTCGAGGTACTCGGGGTAGACGATCCCCTTGTACTTTTCCATCTCGGGTGTCGGCCAGAACTGCCCGCCTTTGCCGCCGATGATGATCCCGGAGTTGATGAGCGTCGGCCCGGGGATCCAGCCTTGCTCGATGGCCTGGCGGTGGGCCGTGTCGGCGTAGAGCGCGTTGTTGCCGAGGTCCCGCACCACGGTAAAGCCCGAGTTCAAGAGCTGGATGCCGTTGGAGGCCGCCTGGATGGCTCGCAGCGGTGTCGAGTCCATCACGTAGGTCAGGTAGTAGTAGTCGTGCTCGGGAATGTCCTTGTAGGTGATGCCCAGATGAGTGTGGGTGTCGACGAGCCCCGGAAGGACCGTCGAGTCCGAGAGGTCGATGACTGTGGCGCCGGCCGGGATCGCGACGTCCCCGCCGACGGCGGTGATCTTCTCCCCTTCGACGAGGATCACCTGATTGACCGCGACGCGGCCCGTCGCTGGATCGACGAGCCGGCCCGCGCGGATCGCGGTGACCTCGCCCAAGACGGCGATCGACAGGAGCCAGGACAGGCAGACGAGCGCCAGGCGCTTGAACATGCGAGACCTCCTTGGAGGAGATCCTATCGAGGCCGAGTCAAAAAAAAGGCCCCCTCTTGGGGGCCTCGTTGTCATGGGCGCTCACGCGCCCGCTGTCTTCTTACGCGCGGAGGTAGGAGGAGGCCGTTTCGTAGGTCTCCACTCTCGGCGTTCCGTCGATCAGGTGCGTGAGCTTGGCCAGAACCTGCGGATACGTGGCGGTCTGGTAGGTCTCGGCGCTCTTGCGGTCATCCCAGAGGCTGATGCCGACGGCACCGGCCTTGTTGTTGACCAGCGTCACTTCCTCCTGAAAGCCGGCCTGCTTACGCAGCATCGGGAGAACTTCCTTCTCGAAGAGGTTGTTGAACTCCTGCTCTTTCCCGTTCTTGATCTGGAATTGGACGTTGCGTGCGAATCTCATGATACTGACTCCTGGGTCCTTGGGGCGGACAGTCTCCATCGGGATTCCCCCGACTCGAAGGAAGGACGGCGACGACAAGGTTTCGAGGCCGACTGGTTCTTTGAAGGAACTCGACCCTATCACAGATTGGGAGCGCGTGCGGGCGCGCACCGGCCTCGGCTGTGTGGTCCCGCCGACACGGATCGGGATGAGGTGGACCAACAGACTCGGGAATTTGTTTGCAGGAAGCCGAGGTCAGAAAGTCTCGAGTTCGCCGCTTCCGAAGAGCTCGACCGATCGGAGAGCCGGCCTAGCCTCGGCGGGCGAGTGCCGCCTTGATCGCCTTGAGCCTTGCCGCGACGAGATTGACGCTGCGGCCGTCGGCCACGTCCCAGCGTGCCTGCGCGGGCAGCAGTTGCCGCCCTCCGACGAAGGAAAGACTGTTGATCGTCCAGTGGCGCAGAGTCACACCCGCTGTCGTCCTGTCCGGTTGAATGGTCATGAGATCGTCCCCAGCTTTCTGACCGAAAACCGGAGGCGGGGACTCAGTGGCTTACTGGATCAGGTCCGTCGGCGGAATCGGAGAACAGCACCATATCACGGCGAACCCTCACGAATCGCGCTCCCGATCGCCGCTCCCGACGAGTACGAGCGGAGGGACGAGAACGGCGGACTTCCTACGGCTCCACGTCTCCCTCGGGCGACCGGCTCTTCGACTCGACGGAATACCTCGTGCCCCGGAACGCTTCCATCGCGGCGCCTCCGGGCGTTCCGCGCAGCGATTTCTGTTCAAGCGCGTGGCGCACGGTCCGTTCGTCGGCATACTTGGCGGCCTCGACCTTGTTGCCGTGGACCCAACCTTGGCGGATCGGGGCCTTAACCCCGCGCGCTCTCGAACGCGTCGCGTATCTGCGCGCTGCGAAGCGAAGCAATCATCACCGCAAGTCCCGTCGCGAGGGCCGTGCACACGGCGACTCCCGCGAAGAGGACGAACCTTGCGTTCGAGGGGTCGGAGAGGGAGGGGTCAACGAGTGTCCCGGCCGAAATTTTCGTCCAGATCGCAGCCCACAGAAGAGCAAAGGACACCACGTAAGCCAGCGCGGACCAGCAGATCGCCTGCAAAGCGACTCGCGACCAGGGCGCAAGCCGCAGGAAGTGATAGGCCGCGACGCCGACCGCAACCGACAGAATCGCCTCGGCGATCTTCACTTTCGTGAGGTGCGCGAAGAGCTGAGGAAAGAGCCGGGCCTGGAGAGGCCGAATCCCCAAGAGGTTGGCGACGACGGGCATCGAAGGGCGCAGGACTTGCCAGGCGGCCAGATCGAACAGGCTACGCAGCAGCCCAAGGACCCCCAGGCCGAGCCACACCCGACCGATGCGAGTCACTGCCGTCGGCCGTTCGGGCTTCTCCTGTGCCGGTATCTGCAAGCTCCCAAAATGATAGCTCGCAACTCGGGGTCAACGCTGACGACTTGCTCCAAGAGGGTCAATCCTGCATAGCTCGCGTCATTGCCGTTCCTGCCTGCGGCTTCAATGCAGCAAAGCAGCGTTGACCCCCTTACGCAGGGCTGACCCCCTTATGCACGAAGTCAGCGTTGACCCCGGGGACCCCGCGCGTTGACCCCGGGGAGGACGGCGGCGGGACGACGCGATAGCATGCGCGCCGCACTCGTGCAGGCGACTCATGACCGCGTCGGGAGGTTGTATGGGCGGCAAGACATCCAATTTGGGGTGGCCGATCCTGGCGGCAGCGGCGATGCTGGCATCCCGGACGGCGCTGCTTTCGCAGGAGCCGCCGCCGGCCGGCGGCAACGTGGACATGCAATGGGGCGTGAAGATCCCCATGCGCGACGGCATCGCCTTGAACGCCACCGTGTACCAGCCTCACGGCCAGAAGGACTCGTTACCGGTCGTCTTCACGCTGACGCCGTACATCGGCGACAGCTACCTCGAGCGCGCCCTGTATTTCGCCGAACACGGTTACGTTTTCGCGCTGGTGGACGTGCGCGGCCGGGGCAATTCCGGCGGGGTGTTCGAGCCCTTCGCCAACGACGGCAAGGACGGCCACGATACCGTCGAATGGCTGGCGAAACAGGCCTGGTGCAACGGGAAGGTGGCGATGTGGGGCGGGTCCTACGCGGGCTTCGATCAGTGGTCGACGCTGAAGGAATTGCCACCGCACCTCTCGACGATCGTGCCGGCCGCCGCGGCGCATCCGGGAGTCGACTTTCCGTTTCAGTACAACATCTTCACGCCTTACGACATGCAGTGGCTCTCGTTCACGGGCGGGGTCACCGGCAATGCGAATCTCTTTGGATCCGCGGCCTTCTGGGCGTCGAAGGCCCGTGAGTACTCCAACGCGCACGCCGCGTTCCGGGACTACGATCGCATCGTCGGGAATCCCTCCGCGGTGTTTCAGAAGTGGCTGCAGCATCCGACCCCCGACGGGTACTACGACGCCATGGTTCCCTCCGCGGAGCAATACAAGCGCATCCAGGGCGTGCCGATCCTGACGATCACGGGCCACTACGACGGCGATCAGCCGGGCGCCTTCGTGTACTACACCCGTCACATGCAGTACGGGACTCCGGAAGCGAAGCAGAGCCACTACCTGATCATCGGGCCCTGGGACCATGCCGGCACGCGGACTCCGAAGGCGGAGGTCGGGGGGTTGAAGTTCGGAGCCGCGAGCTTGCTCGACCTGAATCAGCTGCACAAGGAGTGGTACGACTGGGCGATGAAGGGCGGCGCGAAGCCGGCGTTCCTGAAGAAGCGTGTGGCGTACTACGTCGTTGGCGCCGAAGAATGGAGATACGCGGACAGCCTGGAGTCGATCGCCAATGAGAAGCGCACGCTCTACCTCGCTTCCCATGACACGGCGGCGGATGTCTTCCACTCCGGGTGGCTGGCGGGGAAGTCCGGAGCCGGCGCGGCTGCGGACCAATGGGTTTACGACCCGCTCGACACGCGCCCGGGCGCGGGTGAGCCCGATGAGGATCCCGCGGGTCTCATTTCACAGCGGCCGCTGATGAGTCTCTTCGGCAACGGCGCGATCTACCACGGCGAGCCGTTTTCCGAGGCGACCGAGGTGACCGGATTTCCGATGCTGACGCTCTGGCTCTCCATGGACGTTCCGGACACGGATCTCGAGGCGGTCCTGTACGAGGTCCTGCCGGACGGCGGATCCGTCCTCCTCACCAGCGCAACGATGCGCGCCCGCTATCGCGAGTCCCTCAGAAACGAGAAGCTCGTGCCGTTGGAAAAGGCCGACAGGTACGTTTTCGACAACTTCACGTTCTTCTCGCGGCGCATCGCAAAGGGAAGCCGCCTGCGCCTGCTCGTCCACTGCATGAACTCGATCGGGACCGAGAAGAACTACAACAGCGGCGGCGTCGTCGCCGCGGAAACGGGCAAAGACGCGCGGACGGCGCATGTGACGCTGCTGCACGACAAGGACCATCCGAGCGCCCTGGAGCTGCCGATCGTCAAGCCGTGACGGCGTTGCCTCGGCCGCGAAAGGGTCGATGACAACGGCCGAACCCCTGCCCGCGACGACGGCGCTGGGAGAGCGAAGGGCTCGGGACGACGGGGGGAGAACCTGTCCGATTCCGCACATCCGCCTCCCGAAAGCGGGCACCGCGCACGAACCTCTGGTACCCGAAGCCTGAATGCCCAACGACTTGCGCGCCCCGGCGGGTGGTACGCGTTTCGCTTCTCCAATGCCGCGCGGAGGCGCCTCGATGGGAACCTTTCTCGCCGATCTTCGGTACGGGCTGCGTGGGCTCGCGAAGAACCCCGGGTTCGCACTCCCGGCGATCGCGACGCTGGCGCTTGGGATCGGGGCGACGGTCGCGATCTTCGGCGTCGTGGACGCGGTGCTCGTCAGGCCTCTTCCCTATCGGACTCCTGGCGGCCTCGCCCACGTGGGCTCGATGCATCCGATCAAGAACGCGAGCGGCTTCGGCGCCTCGTACGTGGACTTCCGCGACTGGCGGGACCGGAACCGCTCGTTCGAGACCCTGGCAGGGTTGCTCGACACGTCGGTCGTTCTCGGAGGAGGCGCCAGTGCCGCCCGGGTGAACGCCGCCTGGATCTCTCCCGACCTCCTGCCCGCGCTCGGGCTCGAGCCGATCGCCGGCCGGCTACTGCGGCCTGATGAGGACAAAGAGGGAGGCGGGTCGCAGGTCGCCCTGCTCTCGGAGACCCTCTGGAAGACGCGCTTTGCCGGCGAGGTCCTGAGGCTCTTCGTGGGCGGCGGTCTCCGCCTGGCCTGCGCGGGCGTCGTCGTGGGGCTCGCCGCGGGTTCGCGGCGACGCGCCGCTACGGCATCGAGCCGGCGGACCCGACAACCTTCGCGGGCGCGGCGTTTCTGCTGCTCGTTGTGGCGTTTGTCGCGAGCTTCGTTCCTGCCCGGCGCGCCGCCTCGACGGATCCGCTCGTCGCGCTGCGGTCGGAGTAACGGCCTATCGGCTCTTCTTCGACCCGTCCCTTCGCGACCGCCCCGCGGCAATCGCCTTTTCGACCTCGGCGAGCTCGCGGGGCGCGCCGCAGGAGAGGCATTCCATGCCGGCCGGCGTCACGAGCACGTCGTCCTCGATGCGCACGCCGAGGTTCCACCACCTCGGGTCCGCGGTCGATTTCTCGGGGATGTAGATTCCGGGCTCGACGGTCAGCGCCATTCCGGGCTCGAGCTTCGTCTGCGCCTTGCCGTAGCGCTCCAGACGCGTCAGGCCCGCGGGGACCTCGTAACTGCCCGCGTCATGGACGTTCAGACCGATCCAGTGGCTCGAGCCGTGGGGATAGAACTTCTGGTAGGCGCGCGTGCGAAGGATCTCGTCGCGATTGCCGGAGAGAATGCCGAGCCCGAGGAGCCCGTCCACGACGACGCGCACGGTCGCGTCGTGCACCTCGTGAAAGGCGGCGCCCGGCTTCACCGCGGCAAAGCCCGCCTTCTGCGCGGCGAGAACGATCTCGTAGATCTTCTTCTGGTCGGGAGAGAAGCGGCCCGAGACGGGATAACTCCTCGTGACGTCTGCGGCGTACATGCCGTACTCGCAGGCGGTGTCATTGACGACGATCTCTCCGTCCTCCATCGTCTTGTCGTCGCGCACGTAGTGGTATATCGTCGCCCCACGGAACGCTCTGACAATCGAACTCGAATCTGCCGCCTCTGCGAGGGGTCGCCTGCCGTACTCGCGCTCCGCCGGCTCCGATCCCTGCGGGCCATGCCGGAAAGCGCCAACGAACGTCTCGGTGGCGGGTTCGGATTACACCAAGTGCGGGATTTTCCCGCAGAGGAGGATGGAAATGCGGAGACGACGGCTACTCTCGTTACTCGTTCTGGTGTGCGCGGCGGTCGCGACCGTCCAGGCGCAGCAGGGCTCGAATCCGGCCGCGGATGAAGTCATCGCGATCACCAAGGCACAATGGGCGGCCGAGATCGCGGACCCGAAGAGCTTTGCCGTTCAGATGAAGGACATCGCGGATGACTACACGGAGTTCAACGCTCAATTTGCGACGCGGCTCGACGGGAAAGCGATGAACATGAGACTCTTGGAAGCGTCGGGGGGCGCCAGCGGAAGGACCGCGATATCCGAAATGGCGAACCCGAAGGTTCAGGTCTACAACGGAGACGTCGCCATCCTGACCTACAACTACGTGGGCCAGACGAAGGACAAGGATGGAAGGATGGAGCCCAGCCGCGCAAAGTCCACGCGTGTCTATGCGAAGCTGAACGGTAAGTGGATGCTCGTTCACGCGAATTTCGCAGGCGACCCATTGCCGCGATAGGACGCCTGGAAACTCTCGAGGCTCGGGCCGTGGATTCCTCACGTCGCTCGGGACGACAGGCGAGCCCTGTCGTTCCGAGCCCGGCGGGGTGAGGAGTCGGACGATTCGAGGGAAGGAGGTCGCGATGGCCATCCGCCGCATGGGGTTCGCATTCGTTCTCCTGGCCGTGGAGTTCTCCGTCCCGGCCGGCGCGCAGTCGGTTTCCTCAGACCCCCGGGTGGCTTCGGCCGTGGAGCTTGCCCGCACCTGGCTCGAGGCGCAGCGCGCGTACGACAGGATTCCGGGCATTTCCGTCGAGATCGTTCACGACCAGGACGTCCTCTGGAGCGGAGCCTTCGGGCAGGCCGACGTCTCCACCGGACGGGCGGCGACTTCCGAAACGATCTACAGCATTTGCTCCATCTCCAAGCTCTTCACGAGTGTGGCGGTGATGCAGGAGCGTGACGCCGGCAAGCTCCGCCTCGACGACCCGGTCGGAAAACACCTGTCCTGGTTTCGCCTGGAAAAGACCGAGGGCGAGGGAGACGTCACGGTCGAAGGATTGCTCACGCACGCCTCGGGCCTTCCGCGCGAGTCGGACTTCCCGTACTGGTCGGCGCCGGACTTCGCGTTTCCGACGCACGAGCAGATCGTCGCGAAGATCTCGAGCCAGTCGGAGCTGTATCCGCCAGAGACGTACTTCCAGTACTCGAACCTCGGGCTGACCCTCGCGGGTGAGGTGGTCGCTGCCGCCTCGGGAATCCCCTACGCCGACTATGTCCGGGCGAACATCCTCGGGCCGTTGAAGCTGACGAGCACGACGCCCGAGATGCCGGAGGCCGAGCGCGGCAAGCGGCTCGCGACCGGCTATAGCGCGCTCGACCGCGAGGGCCGGCGCCAGCCGCTCCCTTTCTTCAAAGCGAACGGGATCGCCCCGGCCGCCGGCTACGCCTCGACGGTCGGGGACCTCGGCCGGTTCGCGTCGTGGCAGTTTCGACTGCTCGACAAGGGCGGCTCGGAGGTCTTGAAGGCGACGACGCTGCGTGAGATGCACCGGGTGCACTGGATCGAGCCGGACTTCGAGACGACCTGGGGGCTCGGATTCGCCATTCGGCGCGAGGATTCAAAGTTCTTCGTGGGGCACGGGGGAAGCTGCCCCGGCTACCGCACGGCACTTCTGCTCATGCCGGAAGAGAAGGTTGCCACGGTCTTCCTGTCGAACGCTCAGGGCGTCGATACCGGGCAGTGGGCGCAGCGCCTCTATGACATCGTGGCGCCCGCGGTCCGCGATGCGGTCAAGGAGCCGGACAAGGGAAAGGCGCCGGACCCAGAGCTTCGAAAGTACGCGGGGACCTATTCCGAGCAGCCCTGGGGCGGAGAAGTCGCGGTCCTGCCGTGGGAGGAGGGGCTGGCGATGCTCTCGCTGCCGACGATGGACCCGGTCAAGGACCTCGTGAAGCTCAAGAAGACCGGCGAGAACACCTTTCGGCGGATCCGCAAGGACGAGAAGCTCGGCGAGGAGATCGTCTTCGACATGGGACCGGACGGAAGGGCGACCCGTTTCACGCACCAGAGCAACCACTTCCCGCGTCTGCGTTAGGCCGGAGTCCGTGTCGCCGGTGTGTCGGGAAAGCCGGAGGCCAGGAAGAGGTTGATGGCCGCAAGTCCCAGGAGCACCGCGAAGACCGGCAGGAGCGACCTCTCGATCGACTGACGGAAGAGGACCGGGGCAACGGGAGCGGCGCCTGCGACGGCTGCGGCGTTCGGCCCCGCGAGCAGGCGGCCTGCCGCTTCCATGCCGTTCCCGAGCCGCACCGCCAGACCCGCCGAGAAGACTCCGCCGAGGGCGCCCACGCCGATGGACCCGCCGACGGTGCGAAAGAATGGGACGAGACTGGTGGCAATGCCGCGCTGACGCTCGGGCGCGACGTGCTGGATCGCGAGCACCTGAGAGAGCGAGGAAGGCCCGAGCCCGGCGCCGACCACACCGCAGGCCGCGCTGATCCAGGCGACGCCGGCGTTGGCCAATGCGCCCGCCACCAGGCCCGCGAGGCCGGCAAGAACCAGGACCGCTCCGAAGCGCGCCGTCCGCCGAAAGCCGAAGCGGAGAATGATCCGGGCCGCCAGCGCGGCGGACAGAGCCCAAAAGAAGATCAGAGGCGTCACGACCGCGCCCGCGGCTCCGGCGGTCCCCCCGCGCGCCCCTTGCACGAAAAGCGGAACGAACGTGTCGACGCCATAGATCGTCGTCCCCATCAGGACGCCGGCCAAGTACGGAGACGCCGTCTCCCACCGGTAGAAGAGGTCGGGAGGTACGAGCGGATGCTCGCGCCGCGTCTGGAGACGCGCGAAGACGGCGAGTGAAGCGGCCCCGGCAAAGACCAGTGCGACTCGCTGCGCAGAGGTCATTCCGCCCGGTCCCGGCGCGTGCAGAACGGCGAAGAGAAGCAGCGTCACTCCGAGGGCGAGTGTGGCGCCTCCGGCCACGTCGACCGGGTCGGGCAGCGAGGCCCGGGACTCGATCATGCGAGTCGCCACGAGGAAGAAAGCGACGAAGCCCAGCGGGATGTTGATCGTGAAGATGGACCGCCAGCCGAAGTTCACGGTGAGGAACGCGCCCAACAGCGGCCCCACCAGACTCGCGAATCCCCAGATCCCCGAGAAGAGCCCCTGCACGCGGGCGCGCTCCTCCAGCGAATAGAGGTCGGCGGCGACCGTCAGCGAGATGGGGATCAGTCCCGCGGCGCCCAACCCCTGGATCGCCCGCGCCAGAATCAGCTGCGGCATGGAGCGGGCGAAGGCGCACGTGACGGCACCGGTCAAGAAAACGCCGATCGCGACGAGCATCAGCCTGCGCCTCCCGTGAATGTCTGCGAGGCGGCCGTAGATCGGCATGGCAACCGTGGAGGTCAGCAGATAAATCGAAAAGACCCACGCGTAGTGCGCCAGGCCTCCGAGGTCACCGATGATCGTCGGCATGGCCGTCGAGACCACGGTCGACTCGAAGGAGGCGAGGGCGGTCACGAGCAGGAGGGCGAGCGTGACGGCCCGACGCCGCTTCGGGTCAAAGCGCGGGGCGGGCGTCGAGGACATGAGCGCGAAAGCCTACAGCAGGGTCCGCAAGGGAGCGCCCCGAGAATTTCCCGGTGCACAATGCTCGTCCATGACGGGACGCCGTAGGACGGGGGCCCTCTCATGACCCGAGCGGGCGTTGTCGTCGTCCTCTTCCTCGCGTTTTCGACCGTTGCGACACCGAGAGAGCCCGCATCCGCGCCCGCCTCGATCGACCGAACCGCGCTCGCCGCCCAGGTCCGGGCGGAGTTTCTGCACGCCTGGCGGGGCTACGAGAAGTACGCCTGGGGGCACGATGAGCTCCTGCCCGTGAGCCGCGCGCCCAAAGACTGGCACGCCGAGACGCTGCTGATGACGCCAGTGGACGCGCTCGACACGATGCTGTTGATGGGACTCGGGGACGAAGCCGCGAAGACGAAGGCCTACCTCCTCGAGAGCCTGTCTTTCGACAAGGACATCTCGGTCAAGAACTTCGAGATCACGATCCGCATGCTCGGCGGGCTTCTCTCCTCCTACCAAATGACGGGAGACGCGCGCCTGCTCTCCCTGGCCGAGGATCTCGGAAACCGGCTCCTGCCCGCCTTCGACTCTCCGACCGGCATGCCCTACATGTATGTGAACCTCAAGACCGGGAAGACGCGCGGCGCCAGTTCGAACCCGGCCGAGATCGGTACGCTGATCCTGGAGTTCGGCACGCTCGCGCGTCTGACGAAGCGGGACGTCTTTTTCGACCGGGCGAAGAAGGCACTCGTCGAGCTCTACCGTCGCCGGGCCAAGACCGGCCTGGTCGGCGAGGAGATCGACGTCGAGACCGGCCAGTGGAAGAGCCGCGCGAGCCACGTGGGCGGCGGCATCGATTCGTATTACGAGTACCTCGTGAAGTGCGATCGACTCTTTCACGACGCCGAGTGCGGGATGATGTGGCGCGAGAGCCTGCGCGCCGTCGATGAGTATCTCGCCGACGACGCGCGCACCGGCCTCTGGTACGGCGAGGCGGACATGACGACGGGGCGGCGCACGTCCGCGACCTACGGCGCGCTCCACGCGTTCCTCCCGGCCGTCCTGGCCTTGGGCGGCGACCTCCCCCGCGCGCGGCGCCTCCAGGACTCCGGCTTTCGCATGTGGACACTTCACGGGATCGAGCCGGAGATCCTGGACTATCGCGCGATGCGCGTCGTGAGCCCGGGCTACGCACTGCGGCCGGAGATCATCGAGTCGGCCTACTACCTCTACCACTACACGAAGGACCCGCGGTACCTCGAAATGGGTCGGACGTTTTTCGAGGATCTCGTGCGGTACTGCCGGACCGACAGCGGTTACACGACCCTCCAGAGCGTGGTGACGAAGGAGAAAGGCGACCTGATGCCGAGCTACTTCCTCGCCGAGACGCTCAAGTACCTGTACTTGCTCTTCGCGCCCGAGGCCCTGGACTTCGACAGCGTCGTCTTCAATACGGAGGCCCACCCGCTGCGCCGGAAGTGGTAGGAGCGGCCGGGGAAGTCTGACCTCCGGGCCAGCGTTTCGGCCGCCTCCGCCGTTGGCCCTTCTCTGGCCCAGCGGACGAGCTTTCTCTCGCGCGCCGGGGCCGCGGGACTGGTCACTCTCTGGTCGAAGGGGCAACTTTTCGGCGGGACGACTCGGCCCGGACGTGGCCTTCTTCTAGCCCTCAGGACAATTGTGCGCGGGCGCCGCCGACCCTAGAGTCGACCCAAGACTCCCGAATGCGGGCAGGGTGCCCGTTCAGTCTCGAGAGCCGCTCGAAAGGAGGGCCCCATGGGCTCGAGAGTTCCGTTTCGAAGCATCGGTCTTGCCGTGGCCGTTCTCGGATCCCTCGCACTTGTCCCGATCGGAAACAGTCCCCCGCCGGACTTCGGCGCGCCGCTGCCCGGCCTGACCGCGGAGCAGCTCGCGCGATTCAACGCCGGCAAAGCGGAGTTCCTCGAAGTCGAGACGATCCCCGACGGAGTCGGACCCGTCTTCAACGACGTCTCCTGCGCCACCTGCCATTCCGTGCCCGCCGTCGGCGGTGGCAGCACGCGGCTGGAGACACGGTTTGGAACGCTGCTCGCCAACGGTCAGTTCGACCCGCTCTCTCAGTTCGGGGGTTCCTTGATTCAGTCTCAGGGGATCGGCCCGAACGGAGAGTGCGATTACGTAGCGGAGATCGTTCCCCCCGAGGCCACGATCGTCGCGGGACGGCGGACGACGCCCCTCTTCGGGCTGGGTCTGGTCGACGGCGTTCCGGAACAGACGCTGCGGCAGATCGCCTCACAGGAGGCGTGCGATCCAGACGGGATCGGCGGCCTCGTCAGCATCGTCACCGATCTTTCGACCGGCCGCCGCGCGGTCGGAAGGTTCGGCTGGAAGGACCAGAACCCGACTCTCTTTCAGTTCGCGGGCGACGCCTATTTCAACGAGATGGGCATCACGAATCCGGAGTTTCCCGACGAGAACTGCCCGCAGGGAGACTGCGGTGCCCTATCCTGCAATCCCGCGCCCGGCTTGAACGACGACGGCTCCGGAGTGAAGGCGTTTGCCGACTTCATGACATTTCTGGCTCCCCCGCCTCGGGGGCCGATCACGGCGATGGCCGGCGCCGGCGAGCACGTGTTTCACAACCTCGGGTGCGCCGGTTGCCACCGGTCCGATCTCCAAACCGGGAGCAGTCCGGTGGCCGCGCTCGACCGGAAGACGTTCCACCCCTACTCCGACTTCCTGCTGCATGACATGGGATCGCTCGGGGACGGAGTCACACAGAACCGGGCGACGGGGAGGCTCATGCGCACGGCGCCGCTCTGGGGGGTGCGAAGGATTACGACCCTCCTGCACGACGGCCGCGCCACGACGCTCGAGCAGGCGATCGCGGCGCATGACGGACAGGCCCGAAAGGCGCGCGAACGGTTTCGCCGGTTGTCGAGCTGGGAGAAGGCTCAACTCGTGGCGTTTCTGAATTCCTTGTAGGCGGGGGCCGCGGGGCCGCCGCCTCGAGGTGTCGGCCGGCGATCGGGAGGCGGCTCTGCGATAGGCTTTACAGAAAGCCCGCCGCGACGACGTGCGCGGCGGGCTGACGCCCTCAAGCGCGCCAACGGTTAACGATGTCTTCTTTCCGCCTGCGATTCTCGACGACGCGAATCGAGCATTGGGCGTCCAGGTTCTCCGACCCCGACGATGACTCGCTCCGGCTCGAAGTCGCGCGCGCGCGAGCGGCGGGGTACCTGCGAAAGGCCGATCTCGTTCGGCTGGCCCGCTGGAAAACGCCGCGGAGCCAGCGCCGCGTCGCGGAAAACCCCGAGCGATTCGTCCGCGAGGTGACGAGGGCCGCGCTCTCGACTCCCGACGAACGCCTGCGGATCGAGGTCCTGACGCTGCTCTCCGGCGTCGATTGGCCGACGGCGTCGGTGATTCTCCACTTCTGCCACCGCGATCCGTACCCGGTGCTCGACATCCGCGCGCTCTGGTCGCTCGGCTTGGAGAAGGCGCCCAATTACGACTTCGAGTTCTGGTGGGGATACACGCAGGCCTGCCGACGCATCGCAGCGCGGGCCGGCTGCTCGATGCGCGCGGTGGATCGGGCGCTGTGGCAATACTCGAAGGAGAGACAAGGTCGGAAACCGCGGGGAAAGGATCAACGAGTCGGCGGAACGCTCGCCCTTCACCCCCGCCGAACGCGCATCAGTTCCGGAAGGGGATGACGCGCGGACTGGAGTTGGGGCAGTCGGGGCCTCCGTTGCCGCACGGGCCGCCCTGCGTCCCGTCGACGAAGGTGAAAGCGGAGAGGAGCCAACCGGTCGAGCCGTCGGAGTTTTGAACCACGACGTCAACGGGCCCGGCCGCATGGGGCAGCGTGATCGCCGTGAGGGATGTCGGGGCCAGGACTTCGACATTGCTCGCCGGGACACCCCCGACCAAAACGGTCGCCCCGGAGGCGAAATTGTCGCCGGAGAGAATGAGTCCCGTTCCCCCTCTCGAGTCGCCGAAGCGCGTGTTGATGCCCGTCACGCGGGGCGCGGCCGTGCTGGACGCCGGCCGCACGGTCACCGGGATCGTCGAGACGTCTCGGGCAAAGAAGCCGGTCAACTGGATGCGGATCGCCTGGCCCGCCTCCGCGAAAACGGTCACGAGCGACGCCGGGGGAGCGCAAGCGGCAAACGCAGGCGCGTCGTCATTGCAACCGTTGGCCACGGGGGCATAGGGGCCGCACGCGGGACCCGTAAAGGTCGAGAGCACGGCGTCCGTCGTGGAGCCGCAGGTCGAGATCTCGAAGAAGTCGGAGGAGGCGGGAGTGAAGTCGAGCCACACGGACCCGAAAATGCCGGACCCCTCGAAGGGCATGCAGGCCGGTGTCGGATCGCTTGTCTGCGTCGTCGCCGATTCGTTGTTGAGGAGGACGGTCGCGGGAAACGGCCCCGCGCCGGGCAGGACGAACGCGCGCTCGCAGGCGTCGGCCTCCTCGGGCACAGTGATCGTGATGAAGCTCGAGGAGATCGCGCCGCTTCCGTCACGCGCCGTGAGAGTGACCGGGAAGACGCCGATGCGATGAAAGGTGTGCGGGAGGGCTGCTTCTCCCCGGATTGTTCGCGAGGTCTCCCACGTGTCGGTAAAGGTCCAGACGCCGGTCAGCGCGTCCCCCGCGTCGCTGTCGGTAATGCGGGATTCGAACCCGACCGTCGCGCCAAGTGCAACGGTCGCCGATCCGCCGGGCGCGACGAGCGCCGCAAGCGGCGGGTGGTTCGCGGGAGGTGGGACTTCGAGCTCCCAGGCGCCGCGGCCGTAGGTCGCGATCCGAAGGATCGAGGCGTCCTCGCTGATTCTCAGGTCCTGCACCGAGGCCGCCGGAAGATCCGTGCCGAATCGGGACCAGTTTC
>JBGPCK010000008.1:0-44209 GCA_041481715.1 Thermoanaerobaculia bacterium
CGGATCCAGCGTGAAGGCGCCGTTGGCGCCGTTGTACTGCGCCGTGAAGAAGAAGCCGGAACCCGCCACCTGCGAGTCCGCAACCTTCCACGTGTTCTGCGGCGTCGTCTGGTTCCAGGTCGTCTCCTGCGGACGCGTCACACCGCCGCTGCGCCCCTGCTTCAACTTGTCACTACGCAGATACCAGACGTCCACCGAGTTGGACGGCACCACCTGCCAGTTGAACTTCGAGTTGAAGTCCTCCAACGTCGTGTTGTCGATCGTGGCACCCGCCGTCACCAGGTTGATCTGGTCCCGGCCGTAGGAACCCCACAGCCACATGTGGTCCCTCCACACCGGCCCGCCCACCTCGGCGCCGTAGTCCTGGACGCTGTTGATGTGATTGCCCGCAGCCAGCGGAGCCGGTGAGCCCGGGGCCTCTCCACTCGGCCCACCACCGGGGCCGAAGACCTGATTCTGCGCCTCGGTCGGCAGGTTCTGGGACTGAAAGTGATGGTCGACGTCGAAGAGGCGTGCACTGCCATGCACCTCGTTGGATCCCCGCTTGGTCACCATGTTCAGGTGCGTTCCCGAACCCGCAATCGATGCGTCCGCTCCGCCGGAGATGACCTGCATCTCCTGGAACGAATCGAAGTCGTAGTAGGGGGCCGAGGCGCCCAGGGCCGACATGTCCGTCGTATTCACGCCGTCCACCGCGAACGTGCCGGCCGTCGAGCCCTTGCCCGAAAAGTTGGACTGCTGGCCCGACTCCGAACCCGCCACGTTGACCCGGTCGATCTGCACGCCCGGAACCGATTGAAGAACGACCCAGGGATCACGGGCATTGGGAATGCTCTTCAACTCCTCCTGCGTGATCGCCGCTCCCGTCTCGACCTTCTTCGTCGAAATCACCGGAACTTCGCCCGAAACCGTCACCGTCGCCGCCACCGCCGACAGCTTCATCGGTATCGACAGCTCCGAGTCCCGGCCCAGAGACACCGAGACGTTCTCCCGGTTCACCGTCGAGAACCCCTGCAGCGCCAGCGTCAACGCATAGACACCCGGCGCCAGGTTGACCACGTGAAACTCGCCGCGTGCGTCGCTGTACACCGTCTGTGCCGCACCCGGCCCTTTGACCGTCACCGACACGCCGGGAAGCACTCCCCCCTGCTCGTCAACAACCCTGCCCAAGATACCGCCCGTGTTGCCGCCAAACTGGGCGACGGCAGGCACCGCAAGCAGGCACATCACCACCACCGCCAGTGCCCCCCTACAACATCGAAACCGCTCTCCCATACAGCCTCCCTATTTTCTATGGCCCGACTTGGGCTCGGCGCCGATTCCCGGCGCACCCTCAGAGAGAGCAATGCCGTTGCCATCTTCATTCGTCACAGGACAGATGACAGAGCGCGCGTCGGGGAGGATGAAAGGAAGAGTCGCTGTGCCGAACCGCGCGGCGGTTTCTGCGTTCGGGGCACCGCAATCCAGGATTACGTACGGCGGACCGGAAATCCGAATCGGATGGAGAAGCTCCTGAAAAAGAAAGCGCGTCCGAGCGGACCACGAGCGCTCGGCAAGCAATGGGACAGAGATGCCGCGAAGGCGCTCGGCTACGATGCGAGGCGGTGCGGATTCCGGCGGGAGCTCGTGCGGACGCGGCGGGGCGCCGTTCGCGCGTGCGGACGGGAAGCAGGATTGCGGCGCACGAGCTTTCGAAGCGCCAGAAAAGCGTGGAACTCCGACTGCGCGGCGGGGATCTCGAAACCCTCCGCGCGGGCCTGTCGAACGGCATCATCGATCGCGTGCGTCCGGCCCGGAGCTTCCAGGCGCGCGAGCGCCCAGGCGGCGTCGGCGGCAATGCAACCGGTCCGGGTCACGATGCGATCGAGCCGCTGACCGCGATCTCCACGGCACCGTTGCGCGGCACGCGCCACGCGGGCGAGCTCCCGCACACGCTCGTGCGCCAGACGCAGGTGCAGCGCCAACACCTGACTCTCGGAGGAGCTCCCGTCGGAACGCTTGCCACAGAGCTCGTCCATCGCCTCTCGCACGGACCGAACGGCGGGGCCCGAGCGCGTCAGGCGCGCCTCGCAAAGCAGAGCCGCGAGCCTCTCCCGGACGCGCCACGAGTCGAGCGCGGTAGTGGGAAGCGCCGAGAGGAATCTCCAGAGAGGCAGGGCCGCCGACGGTTCGCCGACGAATCCCCGGACCGTCCGCTCCGCCTGAATCTCGGCGTCCAGCAAGCGCTCCCAAGGGATTCCCAACGCCTCCGCGACCGCGATGCGTTCGCGCGCGCGACCGTCGGCCGCCGCGTCGTCCGCGACCGGCCCCGCGAGGGAATAGCCGACCGCCGCGAGGCGGTCCGTCGAGGAGCTCATCGCCGTCACGATGCGGGTGGGTCCGGACGGCTGCAACGTTTCTGGGACGGGCGCCTCTCCTGGATGCGTGAACGCGCTCCCACGAGGGACGGGACGCGCCGCGGCCGCCCGCGAGGCTCTCAAACCTCCTCGCCGGTCAGGACCTTCAGCCGCTCGCGGTACCCACGGGAAAGCGTCAGGCGCGTCCCGTCCTTGAGCAGGACGCCGTAGGCGCCGTTGAAGAGGGGCTGGATCTCCTTGATCCGCTCCGTATTGACGATCGTCGACCGATGGATGCGGAGGAAGTGGGTCGGGTCGAGCCGCGACTCGAGCTGGTTCATCGTCTCTCGGATCAGGTGCGACTGCTTGTTGGCGTGAAGGCGGGCATAGTTGCCCTCCCCTTCGATCCAGTCGATCTCATCGGCCTTGAGGAAGGAGACGCGCCCGCCCGACTTCAGGGCCAGACGGTCGACGTAGCCCGGCTGCGGCCTCTTGAGGTCCTCCAAGAGATTGAGAATCCGCTGATTCAGAACCCCGGGTGTGGCGAACTGCAGGTGGTCCTTGATGCGCGCCAGGGCCCGCCCGAACCGTTCGCGGTCGAAGGGCTTCAGGAGGAAGTCGAGGGCGTGGACCTCGAAGGCCTTGAGCGCGTGCTGGTCGTAGGCTGTGACGAAGATGACCGCCGGGATCCGGTCTTCGCCGACCTCATCCAGGACCGCAAAGCCGTCCATTTCGGCCATCTGCACGTCGAGGAACACCAGGTCGGGCGCGAGGCGCCGAATCGCCTCCACGGCCTCTCTTCCATCGGAGCACTCCCCCACGACCTCAACAACGGGGTCCTCCGCGAGGAGGCTCCGGATCCGCTCGCGCGCCAGCGGCTCGTCATCCACGATCAGGGCGCGGATCTTCAACGTTGCTCTCTGAGTGGCCGTACAAATCCCCCTGAACGGTTATACGGAAGGGAACCGCCGAAGGTTACGGCGCCCTCGTCGGGTCCACTTCCAGAAGTCGAGCGAGCGGCGGGATCCTCACAGGCAGAGCGGTTGCGTCCGGGTGCTGCGGGACCTCGATGCGGCGGGACGCCCTGCCGGGAGCAATTCCGTGACAGGTGGCGTCCTCGAACCTCGGCGAAGGCCGGCAACACCGTCTGAAGAACGCCCGGAACCAGGGGTTCCGTCATCTCCTCTTTCGACCGAAACGAAAACGGGGCCCCGGCGAACCGGGGCCCCGCGGGAATCGAACCGAATCAGAACTTGATGACTGCGCTGAATTGATAGTTGCGGGGAGTTTGTTGGGCGTTTCGGGATGTGGGCATTCCGTAGCTCGATCCCGGCAACAGGGTGATCCGAGTCGCGTCCACCGTCGTCTGCACGTTGGTAAGGTTCGCGACTTCTCCCTTCAGGCCGACCTGCAGGGGACCGAAGACCTTGAAATCCGCCTCCAGGGCGAAGTTCAACGCGTACCAGTCCTTGAGCCGTGAGGAGCCCTTCGGCGTGTCGTAGTAGAGGTCCGTGTCGCCGTTGATCTTGAACTGGCGCGTTTCCTGATACGGCAGCCCGGACAGCCAGGTGAAGGAGGGCGCGGCCGTCAGGTTCAGGATCGAAAAGGGCATCGTGTACGCCGCGAAAACCTTGACGGCGCTCGTAACGTCGTAGGAGAGAAGGCCGGTTTGGTTGTGCGACAGGATGTCCGGGCACGGGCCGGAGACCGCCGGCGCGCTCCCGGCCGCTGGCACGTTGCACGTATTGCCGACATAGTCGAAGAGCTGTGAGGCAAACACGGCCTCGTGGTTGCCCGATGCTCGCGAAAGCGTATAGCTCGCCGCGGCCTGCCAGTTTTTGGAAAACCGCTTTTCGAGCGTCATCTCGATGGCTTTGTACTGTCGCTTGGCGAGGCTGCTCGAAAAGTTGGACGGCGTCAGGATCTTGTTCCCATCGGCATCCAGGACCTTGGCGTCGTCGACGAGGTTGTTCCACTTGCGGTAGATGCCGCGGATCCCGACGGCCATCGCGTTTCCGATCTGCTGCTGCAGAGCGACGTTGAACTCGTCCACGCGCGAGGGCTGGAGCCCCGTGTTGACGGGATTGGCGTTGGACCCGCCGCGGATCGGATAGCTAAAGTCGAACTGGGTACCGTCCCAAGCATAGACGTCGTAGTTGGTCAACTGCGGCACGCCGCTGAAGATCGAGTCGATGATGTTCTGGACCAGGAAGTCGCGGTACTGGCCGTACGCCATCGAGGCGACCGTCTTGCCGTTGCCGAAGATGTCGTAACTGCCAGTCAGGCGAGGGGAAACGTTCGTCGCGGAGACGACCGACTGCTTGATATCGCTCTTCCCGTTCTGAATGTCGACGCGAACACCGAGGTTGAAAGAGAGCCGATCCGTCGCATCGAACCGGTCAAGGGCATAAATGCCGTAGATCTTGCCGGTCGAAACGGAGGCCGCGTTCGACACGCCTTTGAACCACAGGTCGCCCGGCTGTAGCTCCGGCTGGTTGGTCTGCGCGTTGAAGCCCGATACCACGAAGAGCTCGTTGTTGGCGTACGTGAAGGAGGCCTCCGACTTGATGCTCTGGTAATCCACGCCGACCTTGATCTGGTGCGAGTGGCCAAAGAGCTGCGTGTACATGTTGAAGGCCACGTTGGCCTCGTCTCGGGGCCGCTCCACGAAGCCATTGAAGGTCGCGCCGTTGTAGAAGAGGCCGTCGGCGAGATTGAGGTAGGGGGACCCCTGCCCCTGGTAGGACCCGACCGTGATCCCGCCGCGCTGCTGCGCATAGGTGGCCTCAACCGAGAACTGGGAACCGAAAACGCCGGTGTAACGCGCCTGCCAGATGCAGGCCCACGGGCAGTCGTTCGACTGGTCCTGTGCGGTCAGAGCGCTCAGGTTGGCCGAGGCTCCCCAGTAGTCCACGACGATTCCTGTGAAGGGGTCCGCCTGGGCCGAGAAGACGAGAGCGTTGGATGAGTTGATCTGGCCGTTCAACTTCCCCTGCCAGGCCACGAACGTCCGGCTTTGGGAGTAGCTCTGTCCCGTGAACGGGGCGTTGGCGGCGACGGTCGACGCTTGCGTCTGTGCCGGCGGGGTGAACTGCGGATTGCGTTCATAGCCGCCGAAGAACCAGATGTGGTCCTTCCAGATCGGCCCGCCCAGAGTGCCCAGATAGTCGTACACGTCCTTGTCGAGCTTCGTCCGCGCGAAAGCCGTTCCCTGCGGCGAGGCGCCCTTGTTCTGCGCGTTCCAGTTGTCATTGGTCACGAGCACGCGCGCCGATCCGTGGAAGTCGTTGGTTCCCGACTTGCTGATGACGTTGACCACCGCGCCCTGCGCCCGGCCGTACTCGGCGGAGATCGCGGAAGTCGAGACCACGACCTCCTGGATCGTGTCGAAGTTGTTGTTGGCGCCGAAGGTGCCCGTTGTCGGGTCCGTCGTGTCGATGCCGTCGAAGAGGAAGAGGTTCGAGGAGTCAATCGCGCCATGCGAGTTGGTGTTCCCGTCGGCGTTGGCGTCGTTCACGCCCGGGGCCATCTCGATCAGACTCTGGTAGCCGCGCGGGATGGCGATCGACTCCGCGAGGCTCGAGTCCACGCGCGTCGTATCGGAGACGTTGGTCTTGTCGACCAGCGGCACATCGCCCGTGACCGTTACCGTCTCGGCCGTGGCGGCGAGCTTCAGGGTGGCGTTGACCTGGGTCGTCTTCTCCGCGGTCACGACGTTGTCGGCCGCCTCGAAGGTCTCAAAGCTCGCCAGCACCGCCTTGACCGCGTAGCGGCCAGGCTGCAGCAAGCTGAACGTGAAGGAGCCCGCCGCGTCCGTCGTTCCGTCGCGGTGGAGCCCCTTCTCCTTGCTCGTCAAGCCGACCGAGACGCCCGGAAGCGCCCCGCCCGACTCGTCCTTGACGTGGACCATCAGTGTGCCGTAAAGCGACCCATCGGCCAGAAGCGGGGCCGCCGCAACCAGTCCGAGAGTCAGGAAAAGCCACCTCCCGAATCGTCTTGCTCTCGCCATATGCTCCTCTCTCGCGGGCGCCAAGCATTGGTGCTCGCCAGGGTGAAGTAGAGCAACACCACTGCCACTGAATGCGCAGGAGGACACTGTTACGAACGGTCTCATTTCAGGGACGATAGGTCGTATTCGCGTGACAAACAAGAAACGACAAGAAAACAAATATCCGAATTCTTGGCGCTCGAACCAAAAAACCGGATATCCGCAGCGACAGCGTGACCGCTCACCCTCGAGCGTCACTTCAGCGTCACTCCAGATTCGACGCCCGTCCCGAAGGACCCTTGCCCGCTCTCGGGATCGGACCCTCGATGGCCGATTCTCGCGGTTGCCTGAGGATCGACGCCCCTCGGCTACGATCTGAGAAGATCCGATGTCCCCTCACGCGCATATCGACCCGCCGCCGGACGTCGACGCCGCGGCGCTCGCCCGGGAGCTTTCTCACTCGGTGCGCGGCGCGGTCCGTTTCGACGACGGGAGCCGCGCGCTCTACGCGACGGACGCCTCCAATTACCGCCAGGTTCCTATCGGTGTCGTGCTGCCCGAATCGGCCGAGGATGTCGAGCGCGCGATCGCGATCTGCCGCCGCTTCGGCGCCCCCGTCCTGACGCGAGGCGCCGGCACGTCGCTCGCCGGCCAGTGCTGCAACGTCGCGGTCGTGCTCGACTTCTCGAGGCACCTCAACCGTGTGCTTGCGGTCGATTCAGCCAAGCGCCTGGCGCGGGTGGAGCCGGGGGCCATCCTGGACGACTTGCGCGGACAGGCCGAGCGGCACGGGCTGACCTTCGGGCCCGATCCCGCCACGCACGCGCACTGCACTCTGGGCGGAATGATCGGCAACGATTCCTGCGGCGTCCATTCGATCCTGGCGTCGTTCGAGGGAGAAGGCGGGCGAACGGCCGACAACGTGGCCGAGCTGGACGTCCTGACCTACGACGGCGTGCGGATGCGCGTTGGGAAGACGAGCCAAGCGGATCTCGCGCGCGCGATCGGCGAGGGTGGCCGGCGCGCGGAAATCCTCGCGGCGCTGCGAAGGCTTGCCGAGCGTCATGCGGACAAGATCCGCGAGAAGTACCCGAAGATCCCGCGCCGCGTCTCGGGCTACAACCTGCCTTACCTGTTGCCGGAGAACGGCTTCCACGTCGCCCGGGCGCTCGTCGGCTCCGAAGGCACCTGTGTCACGGTGCTCGAGGCGACCGTGCACCTGATCCCGAGCCCTCCCGCCCGGGTCCTCCTGGTCGCCGGCTTTCCCGATGTCTTCGCCGCGGCCGATGCCGTTCCGGAGGTGCTCCGGCACCGGCCCGCGGGGCTCGAAGGGCTGGACGATGGTCTCGTCAACGACATGCGGAGCGCGGGACTCCATCCCGGCGGTGTCGCGATGCTGCCCGAGGGCTCGGGCTGGCTCCTGGTCGAGATGGGCGGCGCGACGCCCGAGGAAGCACAAGACAAGGCGCGCCGGCTGATGGATGAGCTCTCCCGCGCGCGGCCGGCCCCCGCGATGCGGCTCTTCTCCCGCCCGGAGGAGGCGCGCAGGGTCTGGCGCGTGCGAGAGTCGGGCCTGCCGGCGACGGCGCACCCTCGGGGGCGCCCCCTGACCTGGGAGGGGTGGGAAGACTCGGCGGTTGCGCCCGAGAAGCTCGGCCCCTACCTGCGGGACCTGCGCCGCCTCTGGGAGAGACACGGCTATCACGGCGACCTCTACGGACACTTCGGAGACGGGTGCGTCCACACGCGCCTCGACTTCGACCTCGAGACGCCCGAGGGTGTGCGCCGGTTCCGGGCGTTTCTCGACGAGGCGGCGGACCTGGTCCTGTCCTACGGAGGGTCGCTCTCGGGCGAGCACGGCGACGGACAGTCTCGAGCGGAGCTGCTGCCGCGGATGTTCGGGCCGGAGCTCACCGAGGCCTTCCGCGAGTTCAAGCGCATCTGGGACCCCGACGGCAAGATGAACCCCGGGAAAGTCGTCGACCCTAACCCGATCGTCGCGAACCTGCGTCTCTCCCGCGGCCGGCCGGCAGCGGCCGTGAAAGCCGCCTTCCGATTTCCCGAGGACGGCGGCGACTTCTCGCGGGTGGCCCTGCGCTGCGTGGGGGTGGGCAAGTGCCGGCAGCCCGCCGGCGGCACGATGTGCCCGAGTTACCGGGCAACCGGCGAGGAGCGGCACTCGACCCGTGGCCGGGCCCGCCTTCTCTTCGAGATGCTGCGCGGCGAGGCGATCCGTGGCGGCTGGAAAAGCGAGGAGGTGCGGGAAGCCCTGGACCTCTGTCTGGCCTGCAAGGCCTGCAAGACGGAGTGTCCGGTCGGCGTCGACATGGCCACGTACAAGGCCGAATTCCTCTCGCACTACTACGAGGGTCGCCTGCGGCCCCGATCCGCTTACGCCTTCGGCGGGATCCATCGCTGGGCGCGCCTCGCGTCGCTTGCACCCGGACTCGCCAACCTGTTCACGCAGACAAGAGGGCTCTCTCGCCTGGCGCGCGCCGCGGCGGGCATCGCGCCGGAGCGCCCGATCCCGGCCTTTGCCCCGCGGACGTTCCGCAACTGGTTCGCCGGCAGATCCCTTAGCGTCGGGGCGCCGGCGGAGGGGAAGAGGGTCCTGCTGTGGCCCGACACTTTCACCAACTACTTCCAGCCCGAGATTGCCCGCGCAGCCGTCCAGGTGCTCGAGACGGCCGGTTTCCGCGTCGAGGTTCCTCTGGAGGACCTCTGCTGCGGGCGCCCCCTCTACGACTACGGAATGCTCGGGGCCGCGCAACATCTATTAAGGAGGGCCCTGGCGGCCCTCAAAGACCCGATCCGGGAGGGCCTTCGCCTGGTCGTGCTGGAGCCCTCCTGCGCCGCGGTCTTCCGGGACGAGCTTACGAACCTCTTTCCCGAGGACGAAGACGCCCGACGGCTCTCGCGCCAGACCGAGCTCCTGTCCGGATTTCTGGAGCGGGAAGCCCCGGGCTTCCGGCCGCGGTTGCCGCCGGGCAGGGCACTCGTACAAACGCACTGCCATCAACAGGCCCTCTTCGGCACCGCCGACGACGAGGCGCTGCTTGCCCGGCTCGGCCTCGACTACCGAATCCTCGACGCCGGCTGCTGCGGGATGGCTGGCGCATTCGGATTCGAGCGCGGTGAGCATTACGAGGTTTCCATTCAATGCGCCGAGCGGGTGCTGGCGCCCGAGGTGCGCCGGGCCGGCGCCGACACGCGGATTCTCGCCGACGGCTTCTCCTGTCGCGAGCAGATCCGCCACCGGACCGGCCGCCGGGCAACGCACCTTGCGGAAGTACTGCGAGACGCGCTAGCAGGCCGTCCCCCGGCGCCCTGACGCGGCAATCCGCCGCCCGCGTCGAAGCGTTTTGCCCGATCCCCGCCCTTGAAATAGACTCCCCGAGAGCACCAGCGCCGGAGACCACCGAGCTTCGATGCAAATCTTCCATCGCAGCACGAACACCATCTCGCGTGTTTCCGTATTCGGCGCCGTTTTCTTTCTCGCCTTCCTGCTCTGGCTCTTCGACGCCCTGAATCGCTCTCCCTACACGACACAGCAAGGCGTCGCCCGCGTCCAGCCGGTCCAGTTTTCCCACAAGCACCACGTCGGCTCCATGGGGCTCGACTGCCGCTACTGCCACACGACCGTCGAGCGGGCGGCCTACGCCAACATTCCGTCGACGAAGACCTGCATGAACTGCCACTCCCAGATCTGGAACCAGTCGCCGGAGCTCGAGCCGGTGCGGGAAAGCTGGCGCACGGATCGGTCGATCGACTGGGTGAAGGTCTATGACCTGCCCGACTTCGTCTACTTCAACCACTCGATTCATGTGGCCAAGGGTGTCGGGTGCGAGACCTGCCACGGAAGGATCGACCAGATGCCGCTCGTTTCACAGCACCCGAATCTGCAGATGTCCTGGTGCCTCGACTGCCACCGAAACACGGAGAGGTATCTGCGCCCCAGAGACGAGGTCTTCACCATGGGGTACGTGCCGGCCGGAAACCAGGAGGCGATCGGTGAACGGTTGAAGAGCGAGTACCGCATCCGGCCGGTCTACGAGCTGACGGACTGCTCCACGTGTCACCGATGAACAACGCACCGCGCGGCACGGTCTCTGAAACTCTCGTCCGAGCCGGTCGAGCCCGATGGTGACCGCGAAGGATCTGTCCCTGGCCCGCCTCGCCAGGGAGCCGGAGTATTGGAGGTCCCTGGAGGAACTCCTCGAGACGGATGACTTCCGGCAGCATCTGCACCGGGAGTTCCGAGTTCCAATCGAATCGGGGGTCAACCGCCGCGAGCTGTTGGCGCTCGCGGGCGCCTCGATGGCCCTGGCGGGCCTGACGGGCTGCACGCGCCAGCCGACCGAGCGGATCTACCCCTACGTCCGGCCTCCGGAGGAGGTCGTCCCCGGAGAGCCCCTCCTCTACGCGACGGCGCACGTGCACGGGGGCTACGCGCGCGGGATTCTGGCCGAGAGCCACGAAGGGCGGCCCACCAAGATCGAGGGAAACAGCCTTCATCCGGCGAGCCTCGGCGGGACCGACGTCTTCGCCCAGGCGTTCGTCCTCGACCTCTACGACCCCGACCGCTCGCAGACGCTGACCGAGCGCGGGGAGATCCGGCCCTGGAGCGCCTTGCTCGCGGCGGTCAAGCTCGCCCTCGAGAAGGAGCGACCCACTCGAGGCGCCGGCCTGCGATTCCTGACGACGGCCGTGACCTCGCCGACACTCTCCGCGCAGATCGCGGGGATCCTTCAGGCCTTTCCCGAGGCGAAGTGGGTCGCGTGGGAACCGGCCGGCCGCGACAACGTGTACGAGGGGGCGCGGCTCGCCTTCGGCGAGGCCGTCGAGCCGCGCTACGCCTTTGGCCGCGCGGATGTCATCCTTTCTCTCGAGGCGGATTTTCTGGGCGGCGGCCCCGCGCAGCCCCGATCCGTTCGTGATTTCGCCTCGCGGCGGCGGGCGCAAGACACGAACCGGCTCTACGTCGCCGAGTCAACGCCGTCGTTGACCGGGGCGCGGGCGGACCACCGGCGCCCGATGGCGCCCCGGCAGATCGAGGCCTTCGCGCAGGCGGTGGCCACGGCTGTCGGCGCGATTCCGAGCGGCAGCGGCCCCGCCGCCGATCCGTTTGCCGCGGCGGTCGCGAAGGATCTCCTAGAGCACCGCGGATCGGGCCTCGTCGTCGCCGGCGAGTCGCAGCCGCCTGCCGTCCACGCGCTCGCCCACGCGATCAACCAGGCGCTTGGCAACGCGGGCAAGACCGTCGTCTACTCCGAGCCCGTGCTTGCCGGTCCGGCCAACCAGGCCGCCGCGCTCGCGCAGCTTGCGCGCGACATGCGGGAGGGCCGAGTCTCGACGCTCACCATCCTCGGCGGCAACCCCGTCTTCACGGCGCCGGCCGACCTCAAGTTCGCGGAAGCGATGGAGAAGGTCCCGCTGCGGCTGCATCTGTCCCTCTACGACGACGAGACCTCGCGCCTCTGCCACTGGCACGCGGCGCAGGCTCACCCGCTCGAGGCCTGGAGCGACGCCCGGGCCTACGACGGGACGGCCACGATCCTGCAGCCGCTGATCCTTCCGCTCTACGGCGGCAAGTCGGACCACGAGCTCCTGGCTGCCTTCTCGGAGCAGCCCGAGAAGACCGGGCACGACATCGTGAAGGACTATTGGCGAGGCAAGCTCGCCGGCGCCGATTTCGAGGGGGCCTGGCGCAAGGCGCTGCACGACGGGGTCGTCGAGGCGACGGCGCTGCCGACTCGAGCGGTGAGCGTCAAGAGCTCTCCGCTGTCCGCTTTCGACTCTGAGCCGCACTCGGGTGACAGCGCCAATCTGACGGTGCTGTTCCGCCCGGACCCGACCGTCTGGGACGGCTCGTACGCCAACAACGGCTGGCTGCAGGAGCTGCCCAAGCCCCTGACCAAGCTGACCTGGGACAACGCCGCCCTGATCTCCCCTTCGACCGCCGAAGAGCTCGGCGTCGTAAACGAGGACGTCGTGGATCTTCTGCTCGCCGGGCGAAGGGTCACGGCGCCCGTCTGGGTGATGCCCGGGCAGGCCGCCGGCTGCGTGACGCTCCACTTCGGATACGGGCGGTCGCGCGGCGGCCGCATCGCCAACGGCAAGGGCTTCGACGCCTACGCGCTGCGCGGCACCGACGGGCTCTGGGCGCGAGCCGGCCTCGAGATTCGCAAGACCGGCGGCCATCGCCAACTCGTCACCACCCAGCACCACCACAGCATGGAAGGACGGAACCTCGTGCGCTCGGCCACGGCCGAGGACTACCGGCGCGACCCCGGCATCGTCCAGAAGATGGGCGAGGCGCCGCCGGGCCCGGCGGACACTCTCTATCCGAGGCTCCCGACCGGGAGCTACGCGTGGGGGCTCTCGATCGACCTGGCCGCCTGCGTCGGGTGCAACGCCTGCGTGCTCGCGTGCCAGGCGGAAAACAACATTCCGATCGTCGGCAAGAACGAGGTCTCCCGCGGCCGCGCGATGCACTGGATCCGAATCGACCGCTATTACGCGGGCGAGCTCGAAAATCCCGAGACCTTCCACCAGCCCGTGACCTGCATGCACTGCGAGAACGCGCCTTGCGAGACGGTTTGCCCGGTCGCCGCCACGGTGCACAGCGCCGAGGGGCTCAACCAGATGGTCTACAACCGCTGCGTCGGCACGCGGTACTGCTCGAACAACTGCCCCTACAAGGTGCGCCGCTTCAACTTCTTTCTCTACTCGGACTTCAAGACCGAGATCACGAAGATGGTGCGCAACCCCGAGGTCACGGTCCGCAGCCGCGGCGTCATGGAAAAGTGCAGCTACTGCGTGCAGCGCATCAACCGCGCGCGCATCACGGCGGAAAAAGAGAACCGTCCGATCCGGGACGGCGAGATCGTGACCGCCTGTCAGCAGGCCTGCCCGGCGCAGGCGATCGTCTTCGGCAACATCGGCGACCCGGAGAGCGCCGTTGCGAAGGCCCGCGCCGAGAAGCGCCAGTACGGCCTGCTAGCCGAGCTCGGCACGCGCCCGCGGACGACGTACCTCGGCTCGATCTCGAACCCCAACCCGGCGCTCCCGGCGGCCGCCCGCCGCGAGGAAGGGCACGGCGCATGACCGACGTCACGCCCCGTGGCGGCGGAAAGGCCGCCCCCTCCCCGGGAGCGATCTTGGCGCCCGGCTACACGTTCACCACGCTGACCGACAAGCTCGCCTCGATCGCGCTGTCGCGGCGCACCCCGGTGGCCTGGTTCGTCGGCGCCGCCGTCGGCTTCTCGTTGACGATGGTTCTGCTCGTGGCCGTCACGTGGCTGCTCTTTCGAGGCATCGGCGTCTGGGGCGTCAACCAGCCCGTCGGCTGGGGCTTCGAGATCGTCAACTTCGTCTGGTGGATCGGCATCGGGCATGCCGGAACGCTCATCTCGGCGATCCTGCTTCTCCTACGGCAGAACTGGCGCAATTCGATCAACCGCTTCGCCGAGGCCATGACGATCTTCGCCGTCGCCTGCGCGGGCATTTACCCGGCGCTCCACACCGGCCGCCCCTGGCTCGACTACTGGCTGATTCCCTACCCGAACACGATGGGCATGTGGCCGAACTTCCGCAGCCCCCTCATCTGGGACGTCTTCGCGGTGTCCACGTACGCCACGGTTTCCCTGCTCTTCTGGTACGTCGGAATGATCCCGGACCTCGCGACGCTGCGGGACCGGGCGCGAAGGCTCGGGGCCAAGATCGTCTACGGGATGCTCGCGATGGGCTGGCGGGGCTCGGCGCGGCATTGGCAGCGCTACGAGACGGCGTCTCTGCTGCTCGCCGGGCTCGCGACGCCGCTGGTCGTCTCGGTCCACACGGTCGTCTCCTTCGACTTCGCCACCGGCATCGTGCCCGGTTGGCACGCGACTATCTTTCCTCCCTACTTCGTCGCGGGGGCGATCTACGCGGGCTTCGCGATGGTGCTGACCCTCGCGATTCCGCTGCGCAAGATCTACGGCCTCGAAGACTTCATCACGGCCAAGCACCTCGACAACATGGCCAAGATCCTGCTGGCGACGGGGCTGATCGTCGGATACGGCTACATGGTCGAGGCCTTCATGGCCTTCTACAGCGGCAACCCCTATGAACGCTTCATGTTCTGGAACCGTCTCGGCGGCCCCTACAAGCACATGTACTGGGCTCTTCTGTTTTGCAACCTAGTGGCGCCGCAAGCCCTCTGGTTCCGCAAGGTGCGCGGCACCGTCCCCGCGCTCTTTCTGTTGGCGATGATCGTCAACGTCGGCATGTGGCTCGAGCGGTACGTCATCGTGGTCGTGAGCCTCCACCGCGACTACCTGCCCTCCTCCTGGGGCATGTACCACGGAACGATTTTCGACTGGGCGACCTTCATCGGCTCGATCGGGCTCTTCCTCGCATTGATGTTCCTCTTCATACGCCTGTTGCCGATGATCTCGATCTTCGAAATGCGCGCGATCCTTCCGGAGGCGAAGGTCGCCTCGGAGGAAGAGGCGTGAGCGGAGGCAAGCTCTATGGTCTGATGGCCGAGTTCGAGAATCCGAACGACCTCGTGGCGGCGGCGCGGGAGGCGCACGAGGCCGGGTACGTGAAGCTCGACGCGTACACGCCCTATCCGATCGAGGCGCTCACCGAGGCACTCGACATTCACGACCGAAAGCTGCCTGCCCTGGTGCTCTTCGGCGGAATCCTGGGCGGGCTCTGCGGCTATGCGCTGTGCTACTGGACCTCGGTCGTGGCCTACCCCCTGAACATCGGCGGCAAACCCTTCCACAGCGCTCCGGCCTTCATCGTGCCGACCTTCGAGACGACGATCCTCTTCGCGGCCTTCGCGGCCGTGCTCGGCATGCTGGGCTTGAACGGCTTGCCCATGCCGTACCACCCGGTCTTCAACACGCCGCGCTTCGCGCTCGCCTCGCGCGACCGTTTCTTCCTCTGCATCGAAGCGCGGGACCCGAAGTTCGACCACGACGAGACCTGGGCGTTCCTGACGAAGCTCGGGCCGCGGGTCGTGATGGACGTGGAGGAATGATGCCGGGGCGGGGGGCCAGGGGTCGGGGGTCGGGGGCGGCAGCGACGCGTCACGCCGCGGCCGGACTCCTCCTGGCCGTGCTCGCCGTAGCGGCGTGTCGCCGCGACATGCAGGACCAGCCCAAGTACAAGGACCTGCGCGGGAGCGCCTTCTTCGACGATCACCGGTCGGCACGGCCGCTCCCGGAGGACACGGTGGCGCGCGGGCTCCTGCACGCCGACCAGCGCTTCGCGACCGGAATGCACGACGGCCAGCCGGTCGCGACCTTGCCGGTGCCGCTTACGAGAGGACTGCTCGCGCGCGGCCGCGAACGTTACCGAATCTTTTGCTCGCCGTGCCACGGCCTGACGGGGGACGGCCTCGGCATCGTCGTCCAGCGGGGTTTCCGGCGGCCGAACTCCTTCCACATCGATCGGCTGCGCGTGGCGCCGGTCGGCTATTTCTTCGACGTGGAGACGCGGGGCTTCGGCGCGATGATGGACTACTCCGCCCAGGTTCCTCCGGAGGACCGCTGGGCGATCGCCGCCTACATCCGGGCGCTCCAGCTCTCCCAACGCACCACGATCGCGGACGTGCCGGCATCGCAGCGCCCAGCGCTCGAGTCGCCCGAGAGCCCGAGAGGGCCGTCGCCGCTGCCGGCGGATTCCAACGAATGGAAGGGAGCCGGAGACGAGAAGCCGGCCCCGGCGCCCGGAGAGGGACACTGACCGTGGACCGATCGGCCGCCGACCCGCTGCTGCCGGCCGACGCCGGCCGCTTCGCGAAACCGGCGCTCGCGGTGGGCGTCGTCGCGCTGTCCGCCTGCGCCGCGGGAGCCGTGACGCATCCGGACCAGTTCTTCCGGTCCTACCTGTTGGCCTTCGTCTTCTGGAACGGCCTTTCGATCGGGGCGATGGCGGTCCTGATGCTGCAATACCTGACCGGCGGCGCGTGGGGAATAGCCATCCGGCGCGAGCTCGAAGCCGCCACGCGAACGCTTCCCCTGACCGCCCTCGCGTTCCTGCCGTTGCTCGCCGGCCTCCAGCGTCTCTACGAGTGGACGCACGCCGACGCGGTTGCCGCCGACGAGATCCTTCGCAAGAAGACGCTGTACCTGAACACGCCCTTCTTCGTCACCCGGGCGGCCGTCGCGTTTGCCGTGTGGCTCGCCGTGGCGTTCTACCTCAACAAGTGGTCGGCCGAGCAGGATGCCCGGCCCGACGCCGCTCTGAACCGAAAGCTACAGCTCTTGTCGGGCGCGGGACTTGTCCTCTACGGCCTCACGACGACCTTCACATCGGTCGACTGGGTCATGTCGCTCGAACCGCATTGGTACTCGACGATGTACGGCGTGCTCTTCATCATCGGCCAGGCGCTCGGCGCGCTCGCGCTGGCGACGGTGGCGGTCGTCGGCGTCTCGGGAAGGGAGCCCGTCTCGGGTTTTCTCGGGCGAAGGCACTTCCACGACCTCGGGAAAATGATGTTCGCCTTCACGATGCTCTGGGCTTATGTCAGCTTTTCTCAATACCTGATCGTCTGGTCGGGCAACATTCCCGAGGAGATCTCCTGGTACCTGGCGCGCTTCCGCGGGGGATGGGGATGGGTGGGAGCGGCCGTGCTGCTGCTCCACTTCGTGTTGCCCTTCCTGCTGCTTCTCTCCCGCCAGGCGAACCGCAATCCGCGGACGCTCACGGCGGCGGCCGCGCTGCTCGTGGTCATGCGGTTCGTGGACACCTCCTGGCTCGTGCTTCCCGCCTTCTCGAAGGGAGTCTTCCGCCTGAATTGGATGGACCTGGCCGCTCCAATCGGCCTGGGCGGTCTGTGGCTGGCGTTGTACACGAGGAACCTGCACGCTCGGCCGCTCTTGCCCGTCAACGACCCCGGATTCGAGGAGGCGCTGGCGCATGGGCGCGACTGAACCGACCGGCCACGGAGTCGCCGCCGAGCCGGACCGGGTCTCGATGCGCACGGTGCTGCGCTTCGGCGTGGCATTGGCGGTTCTCTCCGTCGCCGCGATGCTCCTCGTGGCGGGGCTTTTCAAGTTTCTCGAGCGGGGAGCCGAGCGCCGCGATGCGGCCACCGTCGACGCGGCAGGGCTCGAGCGCCGCGTAGATCGTTTGCCTCCGCAGCCGCGGCTTCAGGTCAACGGCGCCAGACACTGGCGGGAGTTTCGGTCGGCCGAGGAGAGCCGGCTCGGAAGCTACGGTTGGATGGACCGCTCGAGCGGCGCGGTCCACATCCCGATCGAGCGGGCCATGGACCTGATCGCCCAGCGCGGCGTCGGGCCGCTGTCGGAGGCGCCGGCCGCCCTCCCGGCGCCCGCCGCCACGCCCGCTCCGAGGCGTCGGCCATGAAGCGCGCGGCGGCCTTCCTCGCGGCCTTGGACCTCCTTTTCGCGGCGGCTGCGCTCGCACAGCCGATGGCGCCGGCGCCCCCCGACATCGTACGCGCCGACGAAAAGCCGGCGGCCCTCAAGGACATCGGCATCGACCAGCGCCTCGATGAGCCGCTGCCGCTCGATCTCTCGTTCCGCGATGAGGTCGGGCGCACGGTGCTCCTGTCCGACTACTTCGGCAAGCGTCCCGTGATCCTCGCCCTCGTTTACTACAACTGCCCGATGCTGTGCACGCAGGTCTTGAACGGCCTCGTCTCCGCCTTGCGCGTGATGTCGCTGTCCGCCGGGCGGGACTTCGACGTCGTTGCCGTCAGCTTCGACGCGCGCGAGAAGCCCTCCGACGCCGCGGCGAAGAAGAACGCTTACCTGACGCGCTACCAGCGGCCCGGAAGCGACCCCGGCTGGCATTTCCTGACCGGCGACCGGGACGCGATCGCGACGCTGGCGCGATCGGTCGGCTTCCGCTTCCGCTACGACCGGGAGCGCGATCAGTTCGCGCACGCCAGCGCCATCTTCGTTGCAACGCCGGGTGGAAGACTCTCGCGATATTTCTACGGAATCGAGTACGCGCCGCGGGACCTGCGGCTCGCGCTGGTGGAGTCCTCGGCCGGCCGGATCGGCAACCCGGCCGACCAGGTGCTGCTCTACTGCTTCCACTACGACCCGAAGACCGGCAAGTACGGCGCCGTCGTGATCAACATCGTCCGCCTCGCGGGCGCTGCGACGGTCGCGATCCTCGGGGTTTCGCTCGTGCTGCTGTCGCGGCGCCAACGCAACCGCCTGCGCGTGGCCCCCGGAGAGAGTCCCTGATGGAGCTGTTTCCTCAGCAGGCTTCGAGCTTCGCCCCCCACGTCGACGCGCTTTACGGCTTCCTGATCGCCGTCACGGCGTTCTTCTCGCTCTTGATCGGCGTGCTCGTGGTCGTCTTCGCGATCCGGTACCGGCGGCGCGCGCCCGACGAGATCGCCGCGCCCGTTCACGAGTCCGGAGTGCTCGAGATCGTCTGGACGGCCATCCCTCTCGGGCTCGTGAGCGTGATGTTCTTCTGGGGCGCCTCGGTCTACTTTCGGATCACCCGGCCTCCGGCCAACGCGATCGAGATCTACGTGACCGGCAAGCAGTGGATGTGGAAGATCCAGCACACCGATGGGCACCGGGAAATGAACGAGCTGCACGTCCCGGTCGGCCAGCCGGTTCGGCTGACGATGGCCTCGGAGGACGTGATTCACAGCTTCTTCGTGCCGGCCTTCCGCTTCAAGCGCGACGTCGTGCCGGGCCGGTTCTCGACCGCTTGGTTCGAGGCGACCCGCCCGGGCCGGTACCACCTCTTCTGCGCCGAGTTCTGCGGCACACGGCACTCGGGAATGATCGGCTGGGTCCATGCCATGAAGCCGTCGGACTATCAGGTCTGGCTGTCCGGCGGCATGGCCGGCGAGACGCTCGCCGCCGCCGGCGCCAAGCGATTCCTGGAGCACGCCTGCAACACCTGCCATGCCGAGCAGGCGGGCGCCCGCGGACCGTCGCTCATCGGCCTCTTCGGCAAGGTGGTGCACCTGCAAGGGGGAAAGACCCTCGTAGCAGACGAGGCCTACATCCGCGAATCGATCACAAACCCGCAGGCGAAGCTCGTCGAAGGCTACCCGCAGATCATGCCGACCTTTCAGGGCCTGATCAGCGAGGAAGGCCTGCTGCAGCTGGTCGCCTACATCAAGTCTCTCTCGCCCGCTCCCAAGGCAGGCGGGGCGCCGCCCGCGGCGGCCTCCGTGTCCACGGAAAGGAAACCGGCCAAGCCATGAGCACCCCCGCCGTCATCGCCCCGACCGAGCCTCCCGAGCGCCGTGTCCACTACCTGAACGCCCGCTACGGCGTGAAGTCGTGGCTGCTCACGGTCGACCACAAGCGGATCGCGATCCTGTACCTAATTGGCGTGACGATCTTCTTCGCGATCGGGGGGCTGTTCGCCGCGCTGATTCGGCTGGAGCTCTTGACGCCGGCGGGCGACGTCTTCGAGGCGGAGACCTACAACAAGATCTTCACGACACACGGCGTCATGATGGTCTTCTTCTTCATGATTCCCGCCATTCCGGGGGTTCTCGGAAACTTCCTGATTCCACTCATGATCGGCGCCAAGGACGTGGCGTTCCCGCGGCTGAACCTTCTTTCCTGGTACCTCTTCGCGATCGGAGGCCTGACCGCGCTCTGGGCGGTCGTGCACGGCGGCGTGGATACGGGCTGGACCTTCTACACGCCCTACTCGACCGTCTATTCCAACGGCTGGGTGGTCGTGACCGCCGTCGGCATCTTCATCGCGGGCTTCTCCTCGATCCTGACGGGCCTGAATTTCCTCGTCACGATCCACACGATGCGCGCCCCGGGGATGACGTGGATGCGCATGCCCCTCTTCTGCTGGGGCATGTACGCCACGGCCATCATCCAGATCCTCGGCACGCCCGTGATCGCGATTACTTTGCTTCTGGTCGCCGCCGAGCGCCTCTTCCATCTCGGCATCTTCGACCCCGCGCAGGGCGGTGACCCGGTGCTGTTTCAGCACCTCTTCTGGTTCTACTCGCACCCCGCCGTGTACATCATGATCCTGCCGGCGATGGCCGTCATCAGTGAGCTCGTCACGGCCTTCTCGCGCAAGCCGATCTTCGGGTACAAGTTCATCGCGGGCTCCTCCGTCGCGATCGCCGCCCTCTCCTTCCTCGTCTGGGGACACCACATGTTCGTCTCGGGCCAGTCGGTGTATGCGGGCCTCGTCTTTTCGGCGCTGTCATTCATGGTTGCCATTCCGTCGGCGATCAAGGTCTTCAACTGGACGACGACGCTTTACAGAGGCTCGGTCTCGTACCAGACGCCCTTGCTCTACGCGCTCGGCTTCATCGGCCTCTTCACCTTCGGAGGCCTGACGGGGCTCATGCTGGCGGCGCTCGGGCTCGACATTCACGTTCACGACACGTACTTCATCGTCGCCCACTTCCACTACATCATGGTGGGTGGAACGATCATGGGGTACCTCGGGGGCCTACACTTCTGGTGGCCGAAGATCTCCGGTCGGCTCTACCCGGAGTACTGGTCACGGGTGTCGGCGTGGGTGATCTTCATCGGCTTCAACCTGACCTTCTTCCCGCAGTTCATCGTGGGGTACCTCGGCATGCCGCGCCGTTACCACGCGTACCCCCCCGAGTTCCAGATCTTGAACGTCATGTCGACGGCCGGAGCCTCGATCCTGGGCATCGGTTATCTCATCCCGCTCGTTTACTTCTTCTGGTCCATGCGTTACGGCGAGCACGCGGCCGACAACCCCTGGGGCGCGACCGGCCTCGAGTGGCAGACCCCCTCGCCGCCGCCGACCGAGAACTTCCCGGCAACGCCCGTCGTGTCCGGGAAGCCCTACGACTACCTCACCGCCGCCGAGGAGGCCGCCGTTGTCTGAGGCCGCGCACGGCGGGGCGCAGGGCGCCGCGCCGGAGCTCCAACACCACTTCGAAAGCCTCTCGGCCCAGAAGGAGGCTTCTTCGCTCGGGATGTGGATCTTCCTCGTCACCGAGGTCCTCTTCTTCGGCGGGATGTTCACCGCCTACGTCGTCTATCGCTCGAACAACCGCGCGGCGTTCGAGGGCGCCTCGAACCTGCTCGACATCCGGCTCGGGGCGTTCAACACCGCCGTGCTGATCCTCTCCTCGCTGACGATGGCGCTGGCGGTGTGGGCCGCGTCGCGGGGAAAAAAGAACCTCATCGTCCTTTTCCTCGCCTCGACGCTGCTGCTCGGCTCCGTGTTCCTGGGCGTCAAGGTCGTCGAGTATTCCCAGAAGTTCGAGCATCACGAGGTGCCGGGGCCCCACTTCATCGTGCCGCACGGGCTGCCGCGGCAGAGCGAGATGTTCTTCTCTCTCTACTTCTGCATGACGGGGCTTCACGCCCTGCACATGATCATCGGCATCGGACTGCTCGCGTGGCTGATTGCCAAGGCCCGCCGCGGCGCCTTCACCGTCCGCTACAGCACACCCGTCGAGATGGTCGGCCTCTACTGGCACTTCGTCGACATCGTGTGGATTTTTCTCTTCCCGCTTCTCTACCTGCTCGGGAGGCACACCCTGTGAGCCGGAATGGATCGCACGGCCACCCCACGCCGGGCGCCTACGTCGGAATCTTCACCGCCCTGATGCTCCTGACCGCCCTCACGGTCTGGGCGGCGTTCCAGCACCTGGGCATCTGGAACACCCCGGTCGCGCTCGCAATCGCCGTCGCGAAGGCCCTGCTCGTGGCCCTGATCTTCATGCACCTGCGCTATTCACCCCGGCTCACCGGGATCGTCGTGACGGCGAGCGTTCTCTGGCTCGCGATCCTCATCGTGATTACGGCCTCCGACTACCTGACGCGCTCCTGGCTGCCGATCTACGGACGCTGACCGCGGCGTGGGAGTCCGGGCCGGGCTTTACGCCGCGACTCCCGACATCCCGGCGGAGCGGCGGGCGGAGGCCGCGAGGAGCACTCCGAGCAGGATCAACGCCCCGCCTCCGAGCACCCGCGCCGAGAGCGTCTCACCGAGGATTGCGGCTCCCAGCACGACCGCGACGACGGTATCCACGAGCGGAATCGTCCCGATGACGGCCACCGGCACGCGGGGGATCAGCCAGAAGAGACCCGCAAACGACATCGCCGTGCCGAAGAGCGCGAGGTAGGAGAGCGCGAACAACGAGCCTCCCGTCCAACGCATCGGGGTCCCCCGCTCGAAGATCACGGCGAGAAGGAACAGGAACGAGGCCCCCACGAGGGTCTGCCCCCAGACGTTCTGGTACGGCGACACCGCGGCAAAATGCCGCTTGTTGAGCACGTTCGCCACCGCGGAAACAATCGCCGAGCCCAGCACGCAAAGGCCTCCGAGCAAGAGCGGTCCCGGCCTCGACCGGAGCGCCTCCAGCACATCCGGGCCCTGGATCACCGCCACGCCCGCCAGACCGAGCATGGAAGCGGACAGAGTGCGGGCGGTCAGCGGTTCGTGCGGCAGCAGCCAGTGGCCGAAGAGTCCGACCCAGATCGGAAATGTGCAGAAGAGCAGGGCCGAGAGGCTCGAGGGAATCCACTGCGAGGCGGTGAAGATGAACGCATACGACACGCCAATCTGAAGAAAGCCGCAGATGGCGATCCAGCGGCGCTCCTTCCGGTTCGGGCCGCTCCCCCGGCGGACGAAGGCGAAGGGCGCCATCAGGAGGCACGCCACCGCCATCCGGATCGCGGCGAAGTGAAACGGCGGAAGGTCTCTCAAGCCGATCTTGATGACCAGCCAGGTCGAGCCCCAGACGGCGCAGCAGAAGACGTAGACCGCCAGCAGCCGCCCCCGCGAAGCGGTCATTGCGCCCCGCCCGCGCGCGCGTCGACCGGAGGGAGGCGGTCGAAGACCTCGAAGCCGCGCAGCATCGCGGGCGGATGGTAACCGACCGCGAGTCGACGGGCAGTAGAATCCGTTCGCGTGAGTGCGCCTTGAGCCCGTTGCTGGCCCTCGTCCTCGCCGGGGCGACCGCCGTCGCGGGCGTCGTGTATGACGACGCAAACGGGAACGGGCGGCGGGACCCGGGCGAGGCGGGTCTTGCGGGCGTCGTCGTGTCGGACGGCGTGGAAGTCGTCGTGACCGGTTCCGACGGTGCGTATCGTCTAAGCGCGAACGGCCGCAACGTCTTCGTCGTCACTCCCGGAGACCGGCAGGCCACGTCCGGCTGGTACCGGCCGGCTTCGGGGACGGTCGATTTCGCTCTCGCCCCGAGCCCGGTCAAGACGCCATGGCGCTTCGCCCACCTTTCCGACACCCACGTCCACCCCGGCAACGTCGACCGGATGCGCCGGGCGTTGGCGCTGGCAGAGAGCCGCGAGCCGGATTTCGCGATCGTGACGGGCGACCTCAACAAGGACGCCCTCCGGGTCGACGAGGCGACGGCACGATCCCGCATGGAGCTCTACGCCCGCGAGGCCGCGAAGGCGCCGATGCCGGTGCGCTCCGCCCCGGGCAATCACGACATTTTCGGCATCGAGCGCCACCTGAGCCTCGTCCCAGCCACCAACCCTTTCTACGGCAAGGCGCTATACGAGCAAATCCTGGGGCCGCGTTACTACGCGTTCGACCGCGGCCGCATCCACTTCGTCGTGCTCGACACCCTGGGGATCGACGACCTCTGGTACTACGGCTTCCTGGAGGACGACGAGCTGTCCTGGCTGCGCAAGGACCTCGCCCGCGTCCCGGCGCGCACGACGGTCGTCACCGCGGGGCACGTGCCGTTTCGAACCGGGAGGTTCACGGACGAGTACACGGCCGAAGGACCCGCCCGCACCTTGATCACGGTCAAGGGCGAGACGTTCTACCGGCACGTCGTCCGCAACGTGCCCGCGCTCGCCGAGATCTTGAAGCCCTACCGCTGGACTCTCGCGCTTCAAGGGCACATGCACGTCGGCGAGCGGCTCCGCCTCTTCGACGGCGGGATCACGCGCTTCCATACCGCGCCGGCCGTCGCCCATGAACCCGGCGAGGCGCCCTCGGGCATCTTCGTCTACACCGTGCGCGGGGAGGAAATCGACGACGGCGAGGTTCTGCTCCTCGACCCGTAGCGCTCTCCGGTTAGAATTCGCATCGTGTTCGAGGCCCGCATCGACCGCGCGCAGCCGAAGGGACGCTTCTACGAGGACCTCGCCGACTCGCTGGCGGCCCTGCTCCAGGGCGAGACCGACGCCCTGGCCAATCTCGCCAATGCTTCGGCACTGCTCGCCGAGGCCCTGGACCGGATCAACTGGTGCGGCTTCTACGTGCTGCGGGGCGAAGAGCTGGTCCTCGGGCCTTTCCAGGGCCGGACGGCGTGCGTGCGCATCGCGCTCGGCCGAGGCGTCTGCGGAGCGGCGGCGGCGCGGCGCGAGACGCTCGTGGTGCCGGACGTGCATGTCTTTCCCGGCCATATCGCCTGCGACGCCGCCTCGCGCTCGGAGATCGTCGTGCCGATCCTCGAGGCACAGCGGCTTTGGGGCGTGCTCGACGTCGACTCGCCCGAGCCGTCGCGTTTCGACGAGGCGGACCGCGAGGGGTTGGAGCGATTCGTGAAGACGCTCGTTCCGCTCGTCGCTTGGGGAAAGCTGTGACACCGCGGTGAAGCGCAAGGGCTCTCGCTCCGAGACCTCCCGAGCGCTGGCCGCCAAGCAACCGCAGCGGCCCAAGTTCGGCGGCAGGATCACCTGGCTCGGGCATGCGGCCTTTCTGTTGGAGTCGGGAGAAGGCGCGCGCATTGCGATCGACCCATGGATCGGCAACAACCCGAAATTCCCGAGGGGATTCGACTACGGCAGGCTCGACGTCGTCGCCGCCACGCACGGGCACTTCGATCATTTCGGCGACGATGGAATCCCGCTCGCGAAGAAAAGCGGCGCGACGATCGTCGGCATATTCGAGCTGTCGCTGCACTGCGAGGCGGCCGGCGCGCCCAGGGTCTCCGGGATGAACAAAGGGGGAAGTCAGCGGCTCGGGAGCGTCGAAATCCAGATGACGCATGCCGTCCACTCCTCCGGCACGTCGGGCGCCGGCAGGGAGTCGAACTTCCCGGGCGATCCTTGCGGCTACGTGCTGACGTTTGCAGACGGGTTCCGCGTCTATCACGCCGGGGACACGGCGGTGTTTTCGGACATGGCCCTGATCGGAGAGCTCGACACGCCCGATCTCGCGCTGCTGCCGATCGGGGGCTTCTACACGATGGATCCGCGACAGGCGGCCAAGGCCTGCGAGCTGCTTGCCGTCGCGCGGGTCATCCCGATGCACTGGGGGACATTTCCCGCTTTGGCGGGCACGCCGGGACAGTTGCGCGAGGAGATACGCAAGCGCGGGTTGGCCACGGAGGTCATCGAGCTCGAGCCCGGAGGTTCTTGGCCGGGCTAGGGCCCTGGGAAACCTCTTTCCTACATCAAGGGCAGGCGCCCCGCGAACCCCTCCTCGTATCCGTGGAAGAACTCGAGCGAGCGCTCCGGGTGCTTCCAACAGTAGTACCCGGCGCCCGAATCGAAGTCCACCAGCCACGGCCCCTTGATCTCGACACCGAGCGCCTCCATCTCCCGGGCCCACTCGCGCAAGACCTTCTGACGCTCTTCCTCGATTTCCTCGCCCCCGCTTCCCAGCAGGGAAAAGCGGGAGACGGCCTCGGAAGTCCGCTCGCGGATCCGCGGCAAGAGCGACCGCGCCTGCTCGAGCGTGAAGACCCTCTTCTCGACGCGGGCCTCCCCATCCGGGCGAGCGGCCTGATCTCTCACGATGCCGATCAACTTCTCGACCGCTTCGGCGTCCTCCCCCGACGCCGTCGCGACATACTGCTCGAACGCGCCCAGCGCCTCCTCGGCCCTCCCGGCCTTCAGGAGCAGCAGTCCCCGTTCTCGCCGGGCCGACGGGTCGTCGGGCTCGAGCGCCTCGGCGCAGTCGAGCACTTCGAGCGCTTCCTCGTAGCGGTGCCGGCGCTCGTAGGAGCGGCGCAGGTTCGCCAGCACCCTCCGCAAGACGTGGAGCGGCGGGTCCGGAGCGAAGGCTTCCGGAGATAGCTCCACGTCGGTTTCGAAGATCGCCGCGACCCTTCTGCCGAGCGACCCCGCATCGCAAAGGATGCCTCCCTGAAAGGGATCCAGGTACAGCCCCTCCGGCAGCGCCGCCCCTCCAAGCACAAAGTGGCCCGGCAGCCCGACGCCCTCGAGCGCCACGCCGGCGCGCCGCCCGACTTCACGCACGACGATCGAGAGCGTGATCGGCATGCCGCGGCCGGCGGCGAGGACGTGGACGACCGAGCAATTCGGCGGCTCGTCGTAGGACTCGGTGTCGCCGGCGTAGCCCTCCTCGGCAAAGAGCACGCCGCGCAGAGCCTCGAGGGGAGGCAACCCCGCCGCCCGCCGGTCGGAGACCCGAGCGGCAAGCTGCTCGACCCGCGTCCGCGCCCCCTCGAGGTCCGCCTGCGGGTCGATCAATCGGGCAACGAGCAAGGCCCCCTCGAAGAGGTCCACCGCCGAGGACTCCCCGAGTCTTCGGAACGCCTCGACGGCCTCGGGCGGCGATCCGTCCATCACGTCCCTATCTTAGTTCTCCTTCTGCGAAGGCCGAGTGGCCGCGTATATTTGCAGGCGCGGCATGACCATTCTTGCGGCCAGCGTCACGAAGCGGATCGCCGGCTTCCCAAAGGCGCAGTGGGAGACCCTCCTCTCGACGCGGCGGGACCTGCATCGCCATCCGGAGCTGGCCTTCGAGGAGAGACGCACGGCGGGCATCGTCGCCGACCGCCTGCGGGGAATGGGCCTCGACCCGCGCACGGGCGTCGGGAGGACCGGAGTGACCGCAGACCCGGGCCCCGCGGGCCGGCAGGCGCGGATCCTGCTGCGCGCGGACATGGACGGGCTCCCGCTTTCCGAGGCGACCGGCGCGGAGTACGCCTCGCTGGAACCCGGCAAGATGCACGCCTGCGGGCACGATGGGCACGTCGCGATCGCGCTCGCCGTGGCGGAGCGTCTCTCGCGCGAGCCGAACGGGGAGCGTTTACGTTTCCTCTTCCAGCCGGCCGAGGAGGGAGCCGGCGGAGCCGAGGCCTGCGAGCAGGACGGCGTCCTCGAAGGCGTGACCGCGGCGCTCGGCCTCCACCTCTGGAACCAGCTTCCGGTCGGGAAGGTCGGCGTCAACCGAGGAGCGTTGATGGCCGCGGTGGACGAGTTCTCGATCGACGTCGAGGGCCCCGGGGGGCACGGAGCGGCGCCGCACGAAACCTCCGACACGATCTTGGCGGCCGCCCGCATCGTCGAGGCGCTCCAGAGCGTGGTGGCGCGGGAGATCTCGCCGCTGGAGCCGGCCGTCGTCACGGTCGGAACGATCCACGGGGGCGGGGCGTTCAACGTCATCCCCTCATCGGTGAAGCTCACGGGCACCGCGCGATCCTTCTCCCAAGCCGTGGGAAGGGCCCTGCCGGAGAAAATCGAGCGCATCGTGTCGGGCACGGCCGCGGCCGCAGGCGTCGAGGCCCGGCTCCGCTACCGGCGCGTGAACCGTGCCACGGTCAACGACCCCCGTGTGGCCGATCTCGTCATCGAGCAAGCGGTTGCCCTGCTCGGCGAGGAGAACGTCGAAACCGACACGCGCACGCTCGGCGGAGAGGACATGTCGGTCTACCTGGCGCGAGTCCCCGGCTGCTTCTTCTTCGTGGGATCGGCGCCGGAGGGGGCGCACCGGCCACACCACTCTCCGGTCTTCGACATCGACGAACGGGCGCTGGCGATCGGCACGCTCCTCTTCGAAGCAGTCGCGCGGCAGGCCGCCTCGAGCCTCACCTGAACCAACTCTAGCTAGGGTCCGAGCGTCGAGCCGGGGTCGAATCGGTTGCCCGCATCCGGGCCTCCCCAACGGTGGTGGTTCAGGTCGTAGCGAAACCCGAGGGCCGTGAACGGGAGCCGGACGTATTGAAGCAACGTGAGCAGGGCCTTGCCCCACCACGTCGTCTCCCGAACACCCACGGCCAGCAGGATCTCCGGCATGTTCAGGCCGAGCTCGAAGCCCAGGTTCCTCTGCCTCAGGTCCACGGAAGAGAAGCGGTAGCCCTTGCTGCCATAGGTCAACGAGAAGATGAGGAAGCGGGCCGCTCCGGGCCGCCAGTTCAGGCGCCGCAGCGCGCCGGAGAACTTGAAGTCCGCCGTATAGATATGGTTGGAATAGTCCGTAGCGCCGTCGTTATCCTCCGCACCGGGCGGCCGGCGCGCGCCCACGTAGCCATACCGAAAGCCGACCAGATCTTCGATGTGCGCCGCGGCGACTCCGACTCCCGTCAGGGCGCCGAGCCAGTCCATGCCCAGATCTTCCCAGGAGAAGCCGTAGTAAGCGGTGCCGTCCCCAACTTCGACGAGCAACCCACTCACGGCCGCCACGCCGAAAGCGAGCAGGCACGATTCGCGCGGGGAGTGGCCCAGGCTCTCGTACGCGCCCGTCAGGAGGCTGCCGCCAACGTAACTCGCGAAGAAATGCGAGGCCTTGTCTGCGCCGCCCGCGTAGGTGTCGGAGCCGAACCAACCCTCGTGGGTCACATGAAATGGAGCGTGGCTGTAGCGCCACCAGCTGAGCACGCCGACGACCGGCACGATCAGGAACGCGCCCGCCGTCAGCCGGAGCGTGGGCGGGTCGAAGAGCCTGGAAGGGATCCGAACCGCGGCCGGCGACGACACAGAAGCGAAGGTCTCCCCCCCGAAAGCCTCGCGAAAGGGGCCCGAGAGGTCGATCGAGAATTCCGGTTCGAGTGCCATCGCCTGCAAGGAGAAGAGTGAGAGGGACGGCGGAGCAAAGAGCGCGAAGCTGCCGGACTCGGCCCGCGCCGCCCCGGCTCCGAGGCAGAGAAACACGATCGCCTTAAGGAGTCGGCGGGCGCTCCGGGATGCGACGTCAGTAAGCGTCATCGGTGTTTGCTCTTGCAGTGTCTCGGCCTTTGCGCCGGCCGTCAAGGGCCCGGATCGTATTGGTCGCCCGTGTCCGGGCCGTGCCATCTGTGATGGTTGAGGTCGTAGTGGTAGCCGAACGAGGTGAAGGGGAAGGGGAAATCGTTGAAGGCAACATACAGCAGGCGGCCCCACCACGTCTTATCGGGGACGCCGACGGCCCTCATTGGGGGTGGTACGTGTTGCCCATATCCGGTCCGTGCCAGACGTGGTGATTCAGATCGTAGTGAAAGCCAAAGGAGGTGAAGGGAATCCGCACGCAGTCGAGCGCGGCGAGGAGAAACCGGCCCCACCAGGTGCTCTTGCGGACTCCCACCGCGACCGCGATCTCCGGCAGGTTCAGTCCGATCTCGATCCCACGTTACGCTCCCGATACGCCAGAGGAATCGCGTAGCCGTATCCCTTGGTCCCGTACGTCGCGGAAAGGAGAAGATATCGGGCGGGACCGAGTCTCCATCCGTTTCGCCGGCCGAGGCCCGCGATCTTCAGGTCGGCGCTGTAGACCTCGGCCGAGTAGTCGGGCGGAGTGCTGTGATCGTTGCAGCACTGCGGTGGAACTCCGGGCGGCACCTTCCCGACCCGAAGGCCAAACACATCGTTGTAGCCCGCACGCGTGATCACGAGCCCCAAGCCGGCGCCGAGAACGTCCACGGTCAGGTCCTGCCAGGCGGCGCCCGACGTGTACCCATCTCCCAGCTCGATGATCAGGCCCGCCAGCGCCGTCAGGCCGAAGCCAAGCGCCGTCGATTGCTGCAACGAGTGTCCCTGGAGCTGGAAGACGTCGGCCAGCTCCCGAGCGGCCAGGAAGCTCACGATGAAATGGGACACCTTGTCGGCGCCTCCGGCGTAGGTGTCTTCGCCGAAGAAGCCCTCGTGCCCGAACCGAGGGAGCCTTCCCCGTTCTCCCACGGAAACGTCGCCGCGGTGATGCCGAGGATCACGACCGTCGACACGAGAGCGGTCGGCCTCGTGAAGAGCTTAGGGGCCGCTGGAGGTGCGAATGGGATCGACTATGGTCCCGGGTCGTAGACGTTGCCCGCGTCCGGGCGGTGCCACTTCTGGTGGTTCAGGTCGTAGTGGAACCCGATCGAAGTGAAAGGAATCCGGACGAAATTGAAGAACATGTAGAGCGAGCGGCCCCACCAGGATCGCTCCGGCACTCCGACCGCGGTCAGAATCTCGGGAAAGTTCACGCCGAGCTCGATGCCGATGTCGCGCTGTCGAAACTCCGGAAGCGAATAGCGGTAGCCCTTGCTCCCGTAGGTCATCGACAGCAGCAGGAAGCGGGCGGCGCCCGGGTCGAGAGCAATCGCGCGAACCGCGGGGTGAAGCCGCCGCTCTTCCCGGTCGGTGCCGCCCAATCCGTAGAGCTCGAAATCGGAGGCCTGCAAGCCGTACTCCCCGAATCCGGCGAAGTAGTGCCCCGGCGGCAGCGGGAAGAGCGGGAACAACTCGTCCGCCGGCGCCACTGTCGCCGCAAGAAAGAGCGCGGCCAGCAGCCTCGCCCCGCTGCCAGAAGGAGAAACGGGGACCGCCCGGTTGCGGCCGAGTCGCACGGTTGATTCGTTCCTTCGTACCGTATCCGGTTGCGGAATCCGCCGATTATCCCAATCACCGGGCGGAGCCGCCAAAGCCCGGGCGCGCTGTTGTGGATAATCCGCGCGTGCCGACGACGACGCTGGGGCTTCTGGCGGCCTACTTGATCGCGGTGGCTGCGATCGGGCTCTTCTGGAGGCGGCGGGCGGGCCGCGACGAGGCCTCGTACTTCGTGGCGGATCGCTCCCTCTCGGCCTTCTGGGGCTTCCTCGGACTCGCCTCGCTGACGACGGGGGGCTCGACCACGGTGGCGCTCGCGGCGTACGTCTATACGCACGGGCTCTCGGGCCTCTGGCTCGACCTGGCCGGGGCCCTGGGGCTGCTCCTGCTCGGCGTCTTCCTCGCGGGCCGCGTGCGCCGGGAGCGGGCCGTGACGCTGCCGGAGATCGTCGGCCGCTACTACGGCGGGACGGCACGCCGCGTCGCCGGCGTCCTCGTCCTCGTCTCCGAGATCGTTTGGTTCGCCCTGCTCATCGAAGCGACTCAGGTGGTGCTCTCGGCGGCGCTGGGACTCGAGCCGGTCGCTGCAATTGTCGGCTCGACGGCGGTCTTCGTGCTCTACACGACGCTCGGCGGCCAGTTCGCCGTCGTCCGGACCGACGGGCTCCAGTACGGCTTGATGCTGATCGGTATACCGGGCCTCGCACTCGTCTTCGCGCTCGCACGCTCGGGTGGCTTCGAGCGCCTGCCCTCCGAAGCACTCGCCTTCCCGACTTCGCCTTCGCTTGGAGTCTCCGATATCGCCGCGCTGCTCGTTCTGATCGGCCTGCCGCACCTGGTCGGCAGCGACGTCTACGCGAAATTGCTCTCCTGCCGGGACGAGCGCGCCGCTCGCCGTGCCGCGCTCGGCGCGGCGGTTTCGAAACTGCTCTTCGGGGCCGCGGTGGCGGCGGTCGCGCTCGCCGTCCGCGCGGCGCTTCCGCCGGGCGCCGCGATCCAGACGCTGCCCCGCGCCGTGCTCGCCTTCGTGCCCGGGCCGATGGCCTCGCTCGTCCTCGTGTGCCTGGTGGCGACGATGCATTCCTCAGCCGACGCCGTCCTGCTTTCCGCTTCCGCGGTGACCGTGCGCGACGTCCTCCCGGGGCCGCACCCGCGCTTTTCGCCGGTCGCGGCGGCGCGGGTCCTGACGCCGGTCTATGCGGCGCTCGGGTTGACGCTCGCGCTCGCCATGAACCGCGACGTGCTCGAGACGCTCAAGCTCGGCTACTCCATCTTCGCGGCCGGCCTGATCCTCCCGGTGCTCGCCGCGTTGCTTCTGCCCCCCGCAACCGTGCCGACCCCGGCGGCAATCGCGGCGATGGTCGCGGGCGGCGCGATCGCGGCGCTCGGCCGCTTCTGGCCGGCCGCAGCGGCCGGTACCGATCCGGTTCTCGCCGGGACGGCGGTCAACCTTTCGGTGCTCGCCGGAGCCTGGGGCCTGCGACGCTTCCGCCGCGCCGGCAGGGGCTCCGCTTGAGCAAGGCCGGCCCGCCCCCGCCGGGCGACACGCACCCAGCCTTTCTCAAGCCGGCCGGCCCGAATCTCGGCGTCGCTCCGCCGCGCGGCGCCGCGGCGCCGCGCCGCGGGATGTTCGCCTCGCTTTCTCACCGCTCCTTTCGCAACTACTGGGCGGGGCTCTTCCTCTCCAACGTGGGCAGCTGGATGCAGACGGTTGCTCAGGGCTGGCTCGTCCTGCGCCTGTCGGACTCCGCGTTCGTGCTCGGTCTGGTCGCCTTTTCCGGCTCGATCCCGAGCCTGCTGCTCGCGCCGCTGGCCGGGGTGGCCGCGGACCGCCACGACCGCCGCCGGATCCTCCTCGCCACGCAGTCGATCCAGATGGCCTGCGCCCTCGTCCTCGCGGCCGGGACCGCCTGGCGGTTTGCGTCGGTGCCCCTCGTCGCAGCCGTCGCGATCGTCAACGGTGTCGCCAACGCCTTTACGACGCCGTCGCATCAGTCGCTCTTCCTGAACCTGGTGGGGCGCGATGACCTCATGAACGCGATCGCTCTGAACTCGACGCAATTCAATCTGTCCCGCGTGATCGGGCCGATGGCCGCGGGATTTGCGATCGCGGCGGCGGGTGAGACCGCCTGTTTCCTGCTCAACGCCGTGTCCTTCGTGGCGATCCTGATCCCTCTGGCAGCCCTGCCGAAACTTCCGCGCGCGGTGGGCGCCTCCCGCGGCGCCTGGGTGGATCTGCGTGTCGGTCTGCGGTTCGCGCGGCGCGATGCGCTGCTACCGCAGCTGCTCGCGATCACGGCCTCTCTGGCGGTGTTCGGAACCCCGGCCGTGACGCTTGCCCCGCTCTTCGCGGCCAAGCTGCTGCACGTCGGGCCCGAGGGCCTGGGCGGGATGCTCTCGGCCGTCGGCTTGGGCGCCGTCGCCGCCGCGCTCGCGCTCGCCTCGCGGGGAGACTTCGCGGGCAAGGGACGGGGCGTACGCCTCGCGTCCCTCGCTTTCGCCCTGTCGCTCGCGGGCTTCGGCCTCTCACGGCACTACGGGGTGGCGCTCGCCTGGCTCGCTCTGCTCGGCGCCGCGATGACCTCGGCCTCCTCGCTCATCAACACGCTGATGCAGGAGCGAGCCCCCGACCGGCTGCGGGGGCGCGTCATCTCCCTCTACGCGCTGGCGTGGCTCGGGCTAGTGCCGCTCGGGACCCTGCAGGCCGGAGCGGTGGCGCAACGCTTCGGGCCCGCGGCGGCGCTGCTCGTCGGGGCGGCAGGAATCGCGGCGACGGTCGCGGCGGTGCGCCTGTTCGGGCCCGTCCAGGGTCACCCAGGCTAAGCGCGACTGGGGCCGTCATACTCTACGGCCTGGAAATGGCTCAGCCGCGCGTCTTCGACTGCCACATCCATATCCAGCCCTGGGAGCAGTTCAAGCCATCGGTCCGCGAGACGATGGCTCGCGACCGCCCCGACGCCGAGCGCGTCCGCAGGGCGCTCGCCGATCCGGAGGAGCTCTTGCGGCTGCTCGATGAAGAGCTCGTCGAGCGGGCGGCTCTCATCAACTACGTCGCACCCGACGTCATGGGCTTCACCGAGAGCGCCAACGACTGGGTCGCGGCGTACACCCGCGGGCACCGCGATCGGCTCGTGCCCGTGGGCTCCGTTCACCCGCAGTACTCCCGCGACGCCCGCGGGGACGTTCGGCGTCTCTTCGAAGAGCTCGGGATTGCGATGTTGAAGATCCACCCGCCGCATCAGCTCGTGGCCGCAAACGCGTATCGGATGGGAGACGAGGCGCTCGCGGCGATCTACGCGACCGCCGAGGAGGTGGGCCGACCGGTCATGATTCACACGGGCACGTCGATCTTCCCGGGAGCCCGCAATCGATTCGCGGACCCGATGGCGGTGGACGACGTGGCGGTCGACTTCCCCAGGTTGAGGCTCATCCTCGCCCATGCCGGCCGTCCGCTCTACATGGAGACGGCCGTCTTTCTCGCGCGCCGGCATCCGAACGTCCACCTCGATCTCTCGGGCATCCCGCCGAAGAAACTGCTCGAATACCTCCCGCGGCTGGAAGAGCTCTCCGTCAAGTGCCTCTGGGGATCCGACTACCCGAGCCCGGGAGTTCTGTCGATGAAACGAAACGTGGAGGAGTTTCTGTCGCTGTCGCTCTCCCCGGCAGCCAAGGAGCGGATTCTCTGGAGTAACGCGGCCGCGCTGATTCCCTGACCGGGGACGTGGAGACGGGAGCGACGGGGTGACGGAGCCCAAGCCAAACAGGGGCAGACCGGCACTCCATATAATCCCGTCGCCATGGATCTCGAACGAGTCCTCGTGGTCGGCGGCGGCACGATGGGCCGCGGCATCGCCTCGGTGTGCGCCCTGGCCGGCTATCCGACCCTCTTGTTCGAATCCGACGCCGCCCGGCGCGCGGGGCTGCGGGGCGCGATCGAGGGCTCCTGGGAGCGCGCCGTCGAAAAGGGCAAGCTTTCTTCCGAAGCCGCGCATCGCGCCAAGGGTCTTCTCGGTGTTCCCGCGCGGCTCGAGGACGCCGCCGGAGCCGGTCTCGTCGTCGAGGCGGTGCCCGAAGAGATGGGCTTGAAGCTCCGGGTCTTCTCCGAGCTCGACCGCCTCTGCCCGAGCGCCGCCTTCCTCGCATCCAACACTTCCGCGCTCTCGATCAGCGAGATCGCGGCCTCGACACGCGAGCCCGCGCGCGTGGTCGGCCTCCACTTCTTCAATCCCGTCCCGGTCATGCCTCTGGTCGAGGTCGTGCGCGGGAAGGCCACCTCCGAGGCGGTCGCGCAACGAGCCGCAGCCTTCGCAGAGTCGCTGGGAAAGCAGGCGATTCGCGTGGCCGACGCCCCCGGGTTCGCGACCTCGCGCCTGGGTGTCGCCCTCGGCCTCGAAGCGATGCGCATGGTCGAGGAAGGAGTCGCCTCGGCCTCCGACATCGACCGCGCCATGGAGCTCGGCTACGGACACCGCATGGGACCCTTGAAGACGAGCGACATCGTCGGCCTCGACGTGCGCCTCTCTATCGCCGAGACGCTGGCGGCCGGGCTCGACCAACGGCGGTTCGCGCCTCCCGCAATCCTGCGCCGCCTCGTCGCACAGGGCCGGGTGGGCAAGAAGTCGGGCCGCGGCTTCTACCGATGGGAGGAGGACACCGCCCTTCCCGTCGAAAGAGACTCCAGTCCATGAACGCCTGCGCCGACGCGCCATGACCGGCGACCCCGCCGCCGCTCTGATGGATCGCCGTGGCATCGGTCTCGGCGTGGCGTTGGTCGGCGTGGGCCTCTATGCCCTGCTCTCACGCGGCCTCGGCTTTCACGGCCCCGGCCCGATCCTTCTGCTGCTCGGAGCGATCCTCTTCGTGCTGTCGGCGCTCAAACGATTTCGAGGGCCGTTGCTGCCGGCGGGAGTGCTGCTCGGGTTGGGCGCGGGTCTCCTGTTACGCGATCGATTGGCGTGGGGGCCGAGGTGGTGGGCGATCGTGGCCGGCCTTGGCCTCGGTTTCCTCCTCGTGGCCGCGATCGACGGCGCGCTCGGGCGTAAGCGCCGTCCGCGGCCCTTGGCGGCCGGTCTCGTCCTGACCGGAATCGCGCTCGCGGGAGTCGCGGCGCGCGCCTTTTCGATCCCGGACCTGTTGGCCGAGCTGGAGCCGCTCTGGCCGTTCGCCGTGCTCGGAGCCGGGCTCCTCCTGGTGTTTTCCGCGCTGAGAAAGCGCGGGTCCTAGCCTCTAGTGTCGTGTAACCGAAGTCTTGACGCACGTCGCCTCTGTAGGGGCGGCGCTTGCGGCCGCGCGCGGGCGGGGACAAGCCCCGCCCCTACGAGCGAGGCCGCCATCGGGACTCCCGTTACACGACACTAGCCAACCGGCCGGAACTAAACGCCCCCGAGGTCCAGAACCTTCGGCACAAGCGGGCGCGCCGGCGGCGGCGGACCCGGCGCCGCTTGCCGGAACAAGAGCAGCCGGGCCGTCACGAACAGGATCAACGCGGCCGCAGCGATCTCGATGGAAAAGACGGACGTGGCGACACGGTGATAGTTGGCCAGCAGCAGCCTCCCGGGATCGGCGGCCGGCAGATTGTCGATCAGGCCGGGGGCCTCGGTCCGGATCTTGTCGATCGGCGGGATCAGAAGCTTTTCGATGACGACAGCGCCGATCACCCCCAGGATTGGCGCTCGTGTCAGAAGCGCCGAAAGCACGCGCGGCGCGTTCCACCATCGGGAGAGAAGCCAGGAGGTCACGAACAGCAGGGCGAAGCCTCCCTCCAACCCCCAGCAAAGGCGCGTCAGGATCGGGCTCTGAAGCGACGCCGTGAGGTCGCGCGTCGGAAGGACGCGGAATGAGGCCGGCGCCACGACGGCGCCGAAGAAAAGAGGCGGACCCAGGGTGAGGGCAAGCGCCAACAGATGAAGTGTCAGGACCGGGGCTTCGAACCGCGGGGGTTTCATCAGCCGCCAGCGGCCTGAAGCGACTCCCCCGGTCGCCTCCGTCCTCCCGTTTCCCCGTCCCGCGGTCACGGCGCGTACTCCGCCTTGACCGCCGGAATCAGGCCCGCAGAATGCCCTCTCTCGAGCAGCACGTCCACTGCCCGCCGCCCCTCGACGCCGTAGCCCCGCGTCCATCGGTTCACGTACATGTCGACGAAGCGGTCCGCCTCGCCCCGGTCGAGGCCCCGCGCATAGCGAAGGGCGTGCGTCAGCGCCTCCTCGCGGTGGGCGAGCCCATACTCGATCGAGCGGGAGAGCGCTCGCGAAACCCGGGCGATTCGGTCGGGGCCCAGATCCCGCCGCACGACGTTCCCCCCCAAGGGCAGCGGCAGCCCGGTCTCCTCTTTCCACCAGCGCCCGAGGTCGGCGACGGCGGCGAGTCCCTCGCGGGCGAAAGTGAGCTGCCCCTCGTGAATCAAGACACCGGCCTCGAGGCGTCCCTCCCGGACACCTTCCAGGATCTCATCAAAGCGGCGAATCTCCGTGCGCACGCCGGGAGCCCAGAGGGAGAGCGCCAGGTGCGCCGTGGTGCGCTCCCCGGGGGAGGTCACGAGGACCTCGCCGCGGCCGATGGCCTCGCGGGAAATCGGTTTCCGCGCGACGACCACGGGCCCGTAGCCGTCGCCAAACGACGCGCCGTGAGGAAGGAGCAGGTATCGGTCGGAGACGTACGCGTAGGCGTGAAACGAGACGGCCGAGACCTCCAGCTCCCCGTCGAGCGCGCGACGGTTCAGGCTCTCGATATCCGACAGCTCATGCACGAAGGAGAGCCCTTCCGTGTCGACGAGTCCTTCGGCAAGCGCGAAGAACATGAATGCATCGTCGGAGTCCGGACTGTGGGCGACGGTGATGGTCTCGGCGGCCAGGGGCATGCGCGGCATTCTATCGGGAGACGAAACCGGGAACCGTGAACCGGGAACCGAGGTCCGCGGCACTCCCGAAGCCGTCGGTTCCCGGTTGACGATTCGCGATTCACGCTGCGTCGCGCTTGACTTCCGTCTCGCGGGACGCGAGAATCAAGGCACTTGAAATTGCAAGAGATTTTTGTTGTATCTCGGACGGAAGCTTCTAAAATGAAATCGCCGGATGGGTTCGGAGTCCCACCCGGCGATGACCGGAACGTATGACCTATCGAATTTTCGGCAGCGACAGACGAACGGCGATACGCTCCTTCCAGGGGGCGGCAAAATTAGCATCTCGCCCTAAGGCTGTCAATCAGCTGTCGGGAGGGAGGTGACACGATGGCCACGAAGAAGAAGGCCGCCAAGAAGGCAAAGAAGGCGACCAAGAAAAAGAAGTAAATCAATACTTTACGAGTTTCTACTGGAATCTTCGGGGGCCTCTTGGCCCCCTATTTTTTTGTCCGTTGGTCCGACAGGACGGGGGGCACGGATCGTGGGGAGAACCCACCTATATCTGAATTGATATAGTTTCGGCGTGTCGCTGCCTCACGTCCTCTTGGGCCTTCTCTCCGAAAATCCGAGCACCGGTTACGACCTCGCGCACGCTCTCGCGACGGACGTGGCCCCCGTGTGGCGCGCGGAGACCTCCCAGATCTACCCCGCCCTGGCTCGCTTGCGGCGCGCCGGTTTCGTGCTTCTTCGGGTGCTCGCCCCGCAGCGGGGTCCCCGGCGCAACCTCTACCGGATCACCGCTGCCGGCCGGCGGGAGCTTCGCCGCTGGGTCTGCGAGCCCGCACCCCCGCCCCGCGGGAAGGACGAGGGGCTGGCGCGGATGGCGTTTCTGGACGCCCTCTCCCTGGAGGAGCGCCGCCGCGCGATCCTCCAATACGACCGCGGGCTGGCCGAAGAGGTCCGACGCCTCAAGGCGGGCACCCCGCTTCCGCGCTTCCGCCGCGAGGTAAGGCGGGTGGCGATCGAGAGGCTCGAGTCGATGCGCCGGTCGCTGCGGATCCTGCTTGCTTCCGCGGGGACGCCCCCGGCGGCCCTACCCGCGAGATTCGACGATAAGAAGAAATAGGAGCAGCGCCGGCTCGCCCCCGCCCCGCCGGCACGGCCCCGTTACCCCGTCGTCGAGAGGGACCCTACCGCTTCTTCAACTCCATCAGGACCTGCCGCGCAACGGCCTTCAGCGTGTCGAAGACGCCCACGCCGGTCGTCGCGGTCGCCTCGAAGGTGGGCTCCCCCTTGATGTTCAGTTGCCGGTACAGCTCGTCGGTGGGCATGGCGGTGGGCAGGTCCCGCTTGTTGAACTGCAGGACGTAGGGGACGTTCGCGATCTCGTAACCCTGCTCCTTCAGGTTCTTATCGAGGTTGCGAATGGACTCGACGTTGGCCTCCAGGCGCGCTTCCTGCGAATCGGCGACGAAGACGACACCGTCCACCCCTCTGAGGATGAGCTTGCGCGAGGCGTCGTAGAAGACCTGGCCAGGGACCGTGTAGAGGTGAAACCGAGTCTTGAAGCCCCGCACCGTTCCGAGGTCGAGCGGCAGGAAGTCGAAGAAGAGGGTCCGGTCGGTCTCGGTCGCAAGCGAGATCAGCTTGCCCTTCGCCGCGGGATTGGTCCGGTCGTAGACGTACTGCAAGTTCGTCGTCTTTCCGCACAGGCCGGGGCCGTAGTAGACGATCTTGCAGTTGATCTCTCGCGCGGCGTAATTGATGAACGTCATGAATCCGTCACGGAATTCGGCACTGCGCCGAGCGAATCACTCCGAAAAGAGCCGGTCGATGTCCTCGTCGGTGATCTCGGCGAACGGGGACTCGAACTCGGCCGAAAGAGACTCCTTCTCCTTCTCCGCCTTGGCGGCGATGTCCTCGAAGATCTTGTCGAGCTCGGTCGTGGCCCGCCGGACGCGCAGGCGCACTAGACCGAGCGAGGAACGCTCGTCGAAGATGACCACCAGGATCACCCGCTGCGCCACGATGGAGATGTGGATGTTGTCTTTCTCCCCCTCGTGGAAGAGGATGGAAAACTCCTTCTCTCCGATCAGGCGCGCCAGGCCGTCGGTCGCGGCGACGTTTCCAGCGGTCAACGAAGCGAGCGAGGTCGTGTCGAGCGACTGCAGATCCCCAACCGCGGCGATCTGCTGGCCATTCTTGTCCACGAGGAACACGACGTTCGCGTTGGCGTCGTGACGCAGCCGCTGCAGGGCCTCACGGATCCGCTGGAATTCCTCGTCATACAAGACGAGGTCGGGCGCCGTCATGAATTAAATGGTTCTCCTGTGAGGACTTATTGTAGCAGAGGTAACAGCCGTCAGCTATCAGATGTCAGCCGAAAGCCTTCGGCCTCTCCCCCTCTAGCTGAGAGCCGACAGCTGAAAGCTGACGGCTAAATGTCCTTCCGATTCTCCATCGACCTCGCCATAGTCACCTCATCGGCATACTCGATGTCGCCGCCCACCGGCAGGCCGAAGGCAATGCGGGTCACGCGCACGCCGGTCGGCTTCAGCCGCCGGGCGATGTAGAGCGCCGTCGCCTCGCCCTCGACGTTGGGGTTGGTGGCCAGGATCACCTCTCCGACCTCCGCCGTGACACGCCGGACGAGCCCGGCGGCGTCGATCTCGTCGGGGCCGATCCCCTTGAGCGGCGAGAGGGCGCCCCAAAGAACGTGGTAGCGCCCTCGGTACTCCCGGGTCTTTTCGATCACCGCGACGTTGCCCGGATCCTCGACGACGCAGAGCAAGGAAGCGTCCCGTTGCGGGTCGGTGCAGATGTCGCAGGGGTCTTCCTCGGTCAGCGTGTTGCAGACCGAGCAGCGGCGGATCGCCTCGCGCGCCTCCGCGATCGCCTGAGAAAGTCGCTCGGCTTCCTCCTTCGGTGACCGCAACAGGTAGTAGGCCAGGCGCGCCGCGCTCTTGGCGCCGATGCCCGGCAGACGCTGGAGCTCGGTCGAGAGACGGTCGAAGGACTTGGGGGTAGAGGGCATTCCGGACGTCGTGAACCGCGCGTCAGCGCATTCCCGGCATCATCCCGCCCAGAAGCGCGCTCGTCTTCTTCTGGACCGCCTCGTCCACGCGTCTGGAAGATTCGCGGCAGGCGGCGAGGATCAGGTCCTGAAGCGTTTCGACATCCTGCGGATCCACGACCGAGGGATCGATGTGGATCGAAAGGACCTCCTTGAGGCCCGACATCTCGATCTTGACCATACCGCCGCCGGAGGAAGCCTCGATCCGCATCGTCTCGAGCTCCGCCTGAACTTTCGTCTGCATGGCCTGGGCCTGAGCCATCATTTTCTGGATGTTCATGGGTGGCAGGGGTGACGGGTTAGGGGTTAGGGATTAGGGGTCAGAGGGCTGGAAATCCCAGCTCCGGTCCCTAACCCCTCGCCCCTCGCCCCTAGCCCCTCGCTCCTACTCTTCCTCCTTCACTTCGGTCAGCTCGCCGTGAAAGAGCTCCAGGGCAGACCGCACGACCGGATCGGTCTCCGCCCGCGAGGAGGCCCGTTCCCGCGCGATCGTCGCCCGCGGCACCTCGCGCGCCGCCTTCCCAAGGTCGCCGTCCATCGGAGGACCGGTCTTCAGCACGACGCGCAGGGAGCGTCCGAAGGCTTCCCGCGCGACGTCGGAGAGGAGCCTGCGCGTCGCCGGCTCCTCGAGCGCTTCTTTGGCCGTCGCCTTGTCGATGCCGAAGCGCAGCACGAGGTCCTCTCCCGCCACGGAAACCGACTCCGCCAGGCTCACCTGCGCGGCCGTGATGCGTCGCCGGGAATCCAGGATCTCGTGGAAGCGCTCGAGCGCCCTCGCCCCTTCCGCCACGGCCGGCGGCGGGACGGCAGGCTCCGCCTCCACCGGCACGAGCGACAGGATCCGCGGGCCCTCCGAGGAAGCGAGCGGCGAACGAAACGGGGACGGTCCGCCTGGGGCGGCGAGCCCGGCTCCGGAGAGCAGTTCCTCCACGCGCCGCAGACGTGGCAGCTCCGCCAGACGCAGGACGAAGAGCTGCAAGACCAGGCCCGCATCGTCAGCCCGCCGCGCCAGGGTCTCCGCGTCGATCGCGAGCGAGAGGGCACGCAACAGATTCTCGTATGGCATCGCGCGCGAGAGCGTCGAGAGGCGCTCCCGGTCTTCGGCCGCAACCTCCGGCGCGCCGCCCGCGGAGGTCAGAAGCAGAGTGCGCAGCAGCGACAGCAGCTCCTTCAGGACGTGGCGGGGATCGCTCCCTTTCTCGGACAGCCTCGCCAGGGCCGACACCGCGGCGCCGCGGTCTGCGGAGGCGACCGCCGAAAAGACGGCCTCCAGGAGCTCCCGGTCCACCAGGGCCAGGATTTCGGCGCAGCGCGCCTCGTCCACGACGTCGGCCGCGAGGGTCGCGGCCTGATCGAGGAGGGACAGCGCGTCGCGCAGGCTCCCTTCGGCGGCCGAGGCGAGGATCCGCAGCGCCCCCGGCGTCACACGGATCTTCTCGGCGGCGGCGACCTTCGCGAGTTGCTCGGAGATCTCGGCGAGCGTGAGCGCCTTGAAGCTGAAGCGCTGGCAGCGCGACACTATGGTGGCCGGAATCTTGTGGAGCTCGGTCGAGGCGAGGATGAACCGCGCGTACGCCGGAGGCTCCTCGAGGGTCTTCAGGAGCGCGTTGAATGCCTCGGTCGTCAGCATGTGCACTTCGTCGATGATGGCGATCCGGTAACGGTCGCGCTGCGGCGCGTAGCGGACCGTCTCGATCAACTCGCGCGCGTTTTCGATCTTGCGGTTAGAGGCCCCGTCGATCTCGTGCACGTCGAGCGAATCACCCCGTGTCAGGATTTCCTTGCAGGAGGCGCATTCCCCGCACGGTTCGGGCGTCGGACCCTTGTCGCAGTTCAGAGACCGGGCGAGCAGGCGGGCCGTCGAGGTCTTTCCCACGCCGCGCGGCCCGGTCAACAGGTAGGCGGGCGCGACCCGGTTCTCGGCAATGGCGTTGGTCAGCGTGCGCGCCACGGCCTCCTGGCCGACCAGGTCCTCGAAGCGGCGCGGACGCCATTTACGCGGGAGGGAGAGGTGCATCCGATCCTCTTACGCCGGAAATATTCCGGCGGCGGAAGATGAGTTCAGGTTAACCTGCGGCGCCCGGGGGCGCCTCCTGATCGCTGCTTCCTTCCGGACCTGACGAGGTTCGGAGACTTCCGTCGCACAGGGCCCGAACTCATCCTCAGCCGCCGGAGCCGGGATTGTATCTTAGGAAGGACCGTGAGTCCCTCCCGGCTCGGCGCGCGGACGGAGCAGCCACGCGCAGAGTGCCGCCAGGCCGGCCGCGCCCACGATGAGGTCCAGATCGCGGAAGGCTCCCGGTGGCATCTGCGGCCAGAGGCCCAAGGCTTCGCCCGCCGTATAGAGGATCGAGAAGACAGCCAGCCACAAGAAACCGAGCGCGACGCGCCGCGTCCGGCGCGGGCCGGCGCTCACGACTTCTTGCCGCAGCGGGCCTTGACGAACTGGAAGACGGTTCGCGCGAGCATCGGCGGAATCTCGCGCGGCTTCAAAGCGCGCAGCGTCTTGCCCGTCGCGCGGTAGGAGTCGAGGAAGCGAACACACGGGGGACACGCCGCCAGATGCCGCTCGAGCTCGGCGCGCTCCCCTGCCGGCATGGTCCCGGCCTCGAAGTCGTAGAGCGCCTCCATCACCAGACGCTTGCAGGTGATGTCCTCGGAGCGGCAGGCGTCGGACGGGCTGCGGGTCTTCTTCTTCATGACGCCGCCTGCTGCCGCGCCGCCGGGCGTGAGATTTCGGCCAGGCGCTGTCGCACGTGGAGCCGAGCCCGGTGAAGACGCGACTTGAAGGCCGGGATCGAGATGCCCAGAGTCTCCGCGATCTCGGCGGCCGGCATCTCCTCGACGTCCGCCATCCAGATCACGTCGCGGTAGGCTCGGGGAAGCTCGCCGATGAACTCCTCGGCTCGGGCGGCCAACTCGCGCGCGGAGGCCTCGTCTTCGACGGCCACGCTCGCATCCGGCCAGTCCAGGGCGGCCAGGTGGCCGTCCTCCCGAAACCGCGGCAGATGCTCCTGGATCGAGATCTTCGTGCCCGGGCGCCGGCGCCGCGCGCGGCTGTAGGCCTGGTTCAAGGCCACGCGGTAGAACCAGGAGAAGAACTTCTTCGACTCGTCGAACGTGCCGATCTTGCGATAGAGCGTCAGGAACGTGTCCTGAGTGGATTCTTCGGCGTCCTCGGCGTTGCGCAGGACACCGTACGAGAGCGAGTAGACGCGGGCGTGATAGCGCTCGATCATCTGCTCGAGCGCCTGCTCGTCCCCGGCCTTGATCCGGCGGACGAGATCGAGGTCCGTGGGAGCGGCGGCGTCATCCACCATGATTTACGCCGGGTTCGGTCATGACGGTTCGGATTCTACAGGGGGTCGCGGGTCGCTTCGGAGTCCTGTCGCTCGCGGGGACGCGGCCGCCACCGAGCTACTCGCCCAGCCAGGCGGCCGCTCCGCTGCGCCGACGCATTCACATTAAACCCTAACGCCCTGCCTCGCAGGCGTCGACGCAGAGGCCCCGCTCCGCGACAAGACTCCTCGCTCCGGTGCCGGCCGCTGCGCGGCCGGAAAC
>JBGPCK010000009.1:0-44119 GCA_041481715.1 Thermoanaerobaculia bacterium
CTCCACGAGCCGGTCGGCATCCGGAATCGAAAGCGCGATGGGTTTCTCCAGAAACAGGTGCTTGCCGGCTCGCAGGACCTCGAGGGCCACCGCCGCATTCCGCGCGGGTGGCAGACACACGGCGACGGCCTCGACGTCCGACGCGATGAGCGAAGACGCGTCGGCATGCCGGCGCGGCACGCCGAATCGATCTCCGATCGCGCGGCAACGCCTTTCATCCACGTCGGCGAGGGCCACGACGCGAAGGCCCTCCGCGCGGCGCAGCGCGGGCAGGTGAAACCGCTCGACGACTTGCCCGCAGCCGACGAGGCCGAGTCGGATCGCAGGCGCCGTCTTCACGGGTCGAGCGGGCGCACGGGCGCAAGCCGCCGTCCGGCCGGACGCAGGAGGTGGTTGGCGGCGCAGGCGAGAAAGGCCGCGCCGCTGTAGGCGTAGTAGAGAAGTTGCATCAGATAAGCGCGCACGGCAAACGTCGGGCCCCGGCGCTCGAGGAAGAATCGGTAGAGCGGACGATTGATCCATGCGATCGTCGCCAGAAGCGCCGCCGGAGCGAGAAACAACGCGGGCCGGGCAAGGCACAGGGGACCGAGCAGGAGTGCGGCGGCGAGCAGGAGCGCGCTCGCGCGCTGCGACGTCTTCAAGTTCAGCTCGTTGGCGAGCGTCTGCCTTTGAAGGAGCAGCTTCGCCCAGGGCACGGCGCGGCAGAAGATATCCGCCTTGACGAGCGAGGCGAGGCTCCAGCGCTTCAGGTGCTTTCCCTGGATCTCCGCATCGAGCCGGATGGCCCGGCCCGCGTCGGTCAGCCGGTATCCGAGCTCGATGTCGTGCATGCAGCGCAGCCGCTCGTCGAAGCCGCCCGAGGCCTCGAAGGCGCTCCGGCGGATCGCGCCGAGCCCGGTCCAGAAGGTCGAGACTCGGCCGGCGGAGGCGCCGTGCACGAAGTGGTGGAGGAGATTCTTGTACTCCGAGCAGAAGTTCTTCTCGGCCGGCGTGTCGTCGTAAGAGCCGAACACCGCGTCGAGCGTCGCATCCTCGCGCAAGCGCCTCAGGACCCTGGCTGCCGCGTCGGCGTGGACCTCGACGTCGGCATCAACGAAGAGAAGGATCTCGGCTCGCGTCTCTCGGGCGGCCGCGTTGCGGGCCGCCGACGGACCCTGGTTTTTCGGAAGGCGCACCAGCCGGGCTCCTCGGGCCTGGGCGATTGCGGCGCTCTCGTCGGTCGACCCGTCGTCGCAGACGATGAGCTCGACCGCCGGATCTCGCAGGTCCGTCAGCGCGGCGAGACACCGATCCAGATGCCTGGCGCCGTTATGGACCGGGACGATCGCGGCGAGAGTCACATCGCCCTTCCCGGGGGTCAGGCCCGCACGCGCCGAGGGACCCGGGGCTGCGTCTGCTCGAGGCGCTCGAGCTCTCCTTCGAGGTCGCTTCGCTCGGTCGCCTCCTCGTGGTACTCGTTGTCGACGTTGACCTGCCAGAGGTCGTGCTGCGCGCCCAGGATGTTCTCGACCGCGAGCATCGCCGTGAGCATCGAGTGGTCCTGGTTGTTGTACCGGTGCATGCCGTTGCGCCCCACGAGCTGGAGATTGGGAAGCCCGTCCAAGAAGCCACGCACCGTCTGAAGCGATTCCCGGTGAGTCGCGTCATAGACGGGGTAGGCCTTTTGCATCCGAACGACGGTCCCTTCCTCGACTTCCCCGGGGCGGATGAGGTCGAGCTGGACGAGCTCGTCCGTGGCGAGGAGGACGAGTTCCGAATCGGGGAGGCTCCACAACGCGTCGTCCTCGAAACAGAAGTACTCGAGCCCCAGGCAGGTCTTCTTCGGGTCCGGAACCATGTCGGGGCTCCAGTTCTTGAAGTTCTGGATGCGCCCGAGCCGAACGCGCGGATCGTGGATGTAGATCCAGTTGTCGGGGAAGACGTCGGCCCGATCGATGATCAGGGCTACCGTCAGGAAGTCGCGATGCCGCAGGCGCGCGGCCGCCCGACGGACCTCGGGCGGGGCCGGCGGGTCGAGCATCTCGACGAGCTCTCGAATCGGGATCGTGCTCACGAAGTGCGTTCCCTCGAAACGCTCCGTGCCGCCCGCGACGCCGGCCTCGACGGCCTCGACCCGGCCGGCGCTCCAGTGAATCTTCCGCACCGCGGCGTCTTGCCGGATCGTGGCGCCCAGACCCGCGGCGAGCTCTGCCGCCTTCTCCCACATCATCCCGGGCCCGCGTCGCGGGTAATCGAACTCATCGACGAGCGTGCGGATCGCGCCGCGTCCGTTGCGGCTGGCCCGACCCCCGAGGGTCGCCCGCAGGGCGGACGTGAAGGAGAGTCCCTGGATGCGTTGCGCGGCCCAGTCCGCCGAGATTTCGCTGCAGGGGATTCCCCAGACCTTCTCCGTGTAGGTCTGGAAGAAGATCCGGTACAGGCGACGGCCGAATCGGTTGCAGACCCACTGCTCGAAGGTCTTCTCCTCCGGGTGCGGGAAGAGGTGCGCGCGCACGTAGCTCGCGAGGATCCGCAACGAGTTGAGAGGCCCCAGTCCCTTCAGAGTGCTGAAGAAACGCAGCGGGTAGGGGAAGAACCGGCCGTCGTAGTAGATCCGAGACAAGCGCTTGCGGCGTTGGAAATCGGAGGGCGGAAGGATCTCGCGCCAGAGCCGCTCGACGGGCCGTGACTTGGTGAAAAACCGGTGCCCGCCGATGTCGAACCGGTAGCCCTTGTAGTCGAGCGTGCGCGCAAGGCCGCCGACCACGCCGTCCTTCTCGAGGACGACCGACGCGATGCTCTTGCGCGCGAGCTGGTAGGCGGCGGTCAGTCCCGCCGGCCCGCCTCCGAGGATGACGACGGGCCCGGTCCCTTCCGGGGTTGGGCGGTCGGGCGCGGAGGTTGCTGTCACGGATTTTTCGGTTCGATCTTGGCGGCGATGATATCCGAGTGGGCACACCGGCCGGGGCGAGGGGCCGCTTTGGTGCCGAACCGGCGGGAGCAGGCCGCGGTCAAGGTGATCCGCAGCCTTCGGTCGGAGGGCTTGTCGCTCCGCGAGGGAGCGGGGGAGTCTTCGGATTCGAGGGGTTCGGACGAAGGGCTGGTCGCTGGAGTGGTCGCCGAAGGTCGACCTCGATGCAATCAAGGCCGTACTTCCGCCTCGCGCTATTTTTCAAAGTCCCGTCCTGAGTTTCCCTCTGCGGCCCGAAGGGCGGGGCGTAGCGGCCAGCCCTTCGGCAATCCAGCCGGCGTCCGCGATCAGAAGAAGATCGCACAGAGCGTGGTACGCGTAGAGCGCGCGGGACAGGTCCGGCGGAGCCTGTGCGAGAGCGCAGACGGCGAATGCGAGGCCCGACATCAGGACCAGCACGATGACCCCCTCACGAAATCGTCGGCCACCCGGTGTGGAGCGGCGATAGGTCGCGAGCGCGGCCGCGAGATTTCCCACGAGAAGAAGCACGATCCAGAAGAGCGGACGCTCTCCGAGCCACCCATGCATCCGGCTCCAAACGGAAAACTGGCTGGCCAGGCCTTGCTCGGGATGTTCCGGCGATCTCTCGAAGTTGCCGAGGGCCGGCCGCAGAGACCACGCCTGAAGCGATGCCCGTTCGATGCGCCCGACGAGCCGCGCCGGGTGCCGGAGATAGAACCGGAGGATCTGGCGATAGCCGACCTGATGAAGAAAGCGTTCCCGGAATCCTGGATCGAGAAGAGGAGAGTCGGCCGCGTACGGGCTGGATCCCGTGTGCCGTACCCAATCGGAATCCAGCCGGAGCTCGGCGGCGTCCGTGGCCGGTGCGGCGGAGTAAGCGAGCAGATCGTCGAAGACGACCTGAAAGATCGTCGCCTCGCGCAGGGTGTACGGGGTGTGGCGCCCGTACCAGATGGAGAAAGCGCAGAGCCCGATGCCGAGCCAAACCGCTGCCCGCCGCCAGGCGCTGGCGAGCCCCACCCCCGCAAGGCCCATGCCGAAGACGGCCAGTAGCGGAGCCGCGAGCCTCTCCTGCGGCTTTGAGCCGACGAACAGAAGCGCGCTGGCGAAATAGGCGAGGAGCAGTCCGCCGGAGAGCCGCCCCCGCCGAACGGCCGCCGCCGAAATTGCTGCGGTGAGCAAGAGAAACAGAAGCGATGCGGTCTGGCTGTAAAACGAGTTGAAAGGGGCCACGTAACCGACATCCGTGAAGGCGAACACGAGAAGGGCGGCGACGAGCGCCTGGGTCGGCACCGTCAGCTCGCGGCAGGCCCGGATGAGCCCCGCCAGGGCGAGGAGAAGCAGCGTGGCGTTAATCGCGCCGAGCAGGCGAATGTCGAAGAGCGGCTGCGTGGAGAATGCAAGATGAGCGTATCTCGCGAAGAAGGCCAGCAGCGTCTCCGAGGAATGGTAGCCGCTTCGAAACCACCCCGGCGCGACGATGGCGTAACGGGTGCGCAGGAAGGCGAAGTACCGCTCGCCATCGACCGCGGTCGTGTGCTGGAAACCCGCATAGCCCATGACCCGCTGGTAGTCGTGGTTGTCCGCCAGGCCGACGACCGGCGGAACCAAGAGCTGCACCGAGAGAATCGCCGCCGCGACTGTCAGTGCCGTCGCGAGAATGGCTGCGCTCAAGGTCTGCCGGCGCCGCCAGAAGGAGGCGCCAGGAGTGCCCACATCGGATTCGAGCAGGGCCTCGACGACAACCGACGGGATCCCCAAGTCGTCGCGACTTCGGTAGTCTTGGTGAACCTCCGTCCACGCAGCGACCCCCTCGCGCCCACCGGAAGCCCGGATCATGCCAGCGCCAATCTCGCCGTGGATCAAATAGATGCCGATCCGCCGCTTAACGGCGGTCGCGGAGCCGGCCCACCGTCGGGCCGTCAGGACTCCCACTGCCTTGCTCGCCAGCGTCGCGATCACGCGCTCGAACATGGACAGCTCGGATTGAAGTTTTCCAATGTCGTGCAGCAGGGCCGCACTCAGCCAGAGCGTGTCGCCCCTGTACACGGTCGGGGCAAGGCGATGCTCCACCCTCCTCGCGACCTGCACCGCATGGCTCCGGTCGTAGGCCGACAGCCTCGTCCAAAGGTCGTGTTCGGCAGGAGTCAAGATTGACCTCACCCAAGCCTCATCCGCCGGATCGCTCCGAACCTTTCTGGCCGCGGCGATCAAGCGGCTTGCCAGCAGGCGAAGCGTCGCTCGAGGGAGAGGATTGACGTTCTTCTCTCCGTCGCCGGAGGACGACATCACGCTCCCATGTTTCCCAGCCGCTGCGTCGGTCCGCCGAAACGCGCTTCCCTGGCTGGCATTCCCTGGTCCGGCGGAACGACCCTCGCCGAGCCTGATCTCCGCGAGCCGGCCAGCCTCCGGACGCAGTCTCTGCCGAATCTCAGCTGGTCATGAAGGTGGCTGTAAACGAACTGGCCCGCTCGTCCGAGGGTCTCCAGGTTCACGATGGATGTCAGCGCGGCCTGGATGACGCCAATGTCTCGGGCGTAGTCGATCGAAAACACGGGATAGGCATTGGGGACCCGGTGGTGGCGCTCTTCTAAGATGTCCGAGGGATTTACCAAGCGAAGGGCCGCGAGCTCTTCAACGACTCTCTCGGCGAGCTCGCCGTCGGAAAGCCGCTCGATGACGTCGCCCGGAAAGCAGGGCACTTCGACGACGACCGAGGTTTCGCCGTCCGGCGCCATCGCCGCCGACCTGTTCCGGGGCTCGTAAATCCGGCTGACGCTGAAGGCCGGGTCCGGAACGTAGATCGACGCATAGCCCGACATTCCGGCCGACTTGAGCCGCAGGAAGACCAGGCGCAGGTGGCGGAAGCGGAGCCGGCGAGCCGCCGCCCGCGCCTCGTCGGGCAGCGCGTCGCCGAGAAATCTCACCAGGAGCGGCAGCGGAAGGGTTGAAATGACGCGTTCCGGCGCCTCCAGCTTTCGACCCCCGGAGCAGTGAACTCGTCTCACGAAGCCGTTGTCGCATTCCAGTGAGACGACCTCGCAGCTGGTGCGGATCGATTCGGGCGGCAAAGTTCGGGCAAGGGCATCTGCAATCTGCCCGTAGCCGCCGCGGGGATACAGGAAGCTGCCGTCCAGGTGCTCGGTCTTGCGGCCCGGCGACAGGAGCTCGTGAATCAAGGAACGCAGTGTCATCCCCTGGAGCCGGCGGGTCGCGACATCGGGCGAGAGCTGGTTGCAAGGAAGCCCCCACAGCTTCGCGGAATAGTTCAGAAGGATGCGCCGCGCGAGAGTCTCGCCGAAAAGGCTCACGGCGAGCTCTTCGAAACTCTGCGCGGAGCGGCGACGGTGCGAGCGGGAGCGCAGCAGGTCCAGACAAATCCGCGCGGCGTCGCGAAGGCCGTAGGCGAAGATGGCGTTCAGCGGTGTAGGCGGGAAGTCGATGTAGCGCCCACGATCCCGGATCGCGCTGGGCGCGTCAACCCGCACCAGGTCGTCGCCCAGCAACTCGACGAGGTCCCGAGTGATTTCCGGGTCCCGATCGTGGAAGCGGTGCGCCCCGCAATCGTAAAGATGCTCCCCGCAACGCAGCGTGCGGCACATCCCGCCGAGCTCGGACGAGCCTTCGACGAGAGCGAACGGCAGCCCGGCCCGATGCGCGTAAAACGCGACTCCCAGCCCCGCCGGTCCCCCTCCCAGGATGGCGAGCTCCGTCACGGGAAGACCCGGTTGGGGGGGACGGAGACGCGTTCCGGCTGGATTTCTCATCGGACGACCTTATCGAGGACTTTACAACGCGGCGGCGGCCGGACTCGAAAAGGGGGAAAGGCGCCCGACTCTACCGGGCGAGCGCTTCGACGCTCTCCCTGAAGACTCGGGTGTGCAGGTCGATGTCGCCTTCCGTCGTGGCGGGCGAGATCAGGGCCATGTTGTGGAATGGAGTCATCAGGATCCCGCGATTCAAGGCCGCCAGGTGCATATACCGGTCGAGGTCGGGATCGGCCGAGGCCGCGGCCTCGGCCCCGTTGCGCGGGGGGCTCGTGCGAAACGCGTACTCGGCCCGGCAGCCGAGCCGCGTCACGTGCCATGGGAGGCCGTACGCCGCGATCGTCTCTTCGACGCCCTCGACGAAACGCCGGGCCAGTGGAATCGAGCGGGCATAGGCGTTCTCGGTCAGGACGTGCTTGAGTGTCGCCCGCATCGCGGCGAGCGACAAGGCGTTGCCGGCAAGCGTGCCGCCGATGCCGCCGGTGTCCGCCTCGGCGATGTTCGTCGAGATCCGAATCCGCTGCGCGACTTCGGCGGAAAGCCCGTAGACGGCCGCCGGGACGCCGCTCGCAATCGGCTTTCCGATCGTCAACAGGTCCGGGGTCAAGCCGTGGGCCCGCGTGTATCCGCCCGGCCCCGCGCAGATCGTGTGGGTCTCGTCGAGAATCAGGAGCGTCTCCGTACGGCGCGTCACCTCGCGCAGTGCCTCGTGAAAGCCCGGCTCGGGCTGGACGATGCCGATGTTGGTCATCACGGGCTCGGCAAGAACACAGGCCACGTCCCCGAGCGAGAGGGCCGCTTCCAGCGCCGGGAGGTCGTTGAACTCGACGACCCGGGTCGTCGTCGACGGATCGACCGGGGGCCCGAGGTTGCCGCGGCGAGGCCGGGCCCGACCCTCTTCGAGCGTGATGAAGGTCTCATCGACGGTCCCGTGGTAGCACCAGTTGAAGACGAGGATCCGCGGGCGGCGCGTGACGTGCCGCGCGAGGCGGATGGCGAAACGGTTGGCGTCGGTCGCGGTCAGGGTCGTCTGCCAGTAGGGGAGCCCGAAGCGCCGCGCGAGCTCCTCACCGACCCAGACGGCGTCCTCCGTCGGCAGCATGAACGTGGAGCCGCGCCGCATCCGGTCGATTACGGCCTCGACCGCAGCCGCCGGCGCGTGACCGGTCATCGCGCCCGTGTCTCCGAGGCACAGGTCGAGGTACGCATGTCCGTCGACGTCCGTGAAGTGGGCGCCCGCGGCGTCCGCGACGAAGAGGGGAAAGTCTCCGGCCCATCTCACCATCCAGTTCATCGGGACACCGCCGAGCAGGCTCCCGCAGGCGCGCTCGAAGAGCTCGCGGGAGCGGGGATGCCGGGCCGCGAACTCCTTCTGCTCGCGCGCGAGGAGGTCTTTCAACCGCGCTCGATCGAGGGGCATGCCCGGCCAGTATATGGACGCGCCTACGGCGCGGGAACGAGCGGGCGCGGTGGAATCGGAGGCTTCGGCGCCAGATCCCGCGGATCCTTCGCGATCTTCTGTATCAGGTCCTTGATGGCGTAATCGAGTTGCGCGTCCTTGCCGTGGAGAAACCCGTCCGGGGGCAGGTCGAGCTCGACGTCCGGATCGACACCGTGCCCCTCGATGAGCCAGGTCTTGCCCTTCGGATCCCAGCCGCCGCCCTCGGGCTGGGTGGTCAGGCCGCCGTCGCGGAAAGTCTTGTCGCCACGGATGCCCACCCAGCCCCCCCAGGTCCGCGTGCCGATCACGGGGCCCAGGCCGTAGTCCTTGAAACCCTGCGCGAGAGTCTCGCAGTCGCTGCCGCCCTGCCGGTTGATGAGACAGACCATGTAGCCGTGGAACGCGCGGTCGGGGGTCGTCGAAAGCAGGCCGCGGCGGGCGGAGCCGACGGAGAGCGTCTTGCGGTCCAGATGCGCCAGAATCATCGCCGCGACGAAGCCTCCGTGGTTCCAGCGGTCGTCCATGATGAGACCGCGCTTGTTCCACTGCGGCGGATAGTCGCGGGCGAACTGGCGCAGCCCCAGGCCTCCCATGTCGTAGAGGTGGATGTAGCCGACCTGCCCATTGCTCGCGCGGGCGACGTATTCGCGGGTCTCCCGGATCCAGTCGGCGTAGCGGATGCGCGTGTCCGTGGCGACGGTCTTGACGACGACCCGTCGAGCCCCTACGAGCGTCGGCCCGTCGGAAATAGAGAGCTCGACTTCCTGGCCGGCGCGATTGGCGAGCCGCTTCAGGTAGTCCTCGCCCTTGACGAGGGCATTGCCGTCGATGGCGACGAGCCACTGGCCGGGCTTCACGCGCAGGTCGGCGCGCGCCAGAGGAGAGCTCCAATCGGGCATCGGGTAGTCGCCGCGGTAGATCTTCTTGATCTGCCAGAAGCCCGTCGCCGAGTCGTAGTCCAGGTCCGCGCCCAGGAGGCCCGTTCCCACGGGCTTGCCCCTGCGCAGATCGCCCCCGTAGTGGTAGGTGTGGCCGGCGCTGAGCTCCCCGAGCATCTCGCCGAAGAGGTCCTCGAGGTCGTCGCGGGTGGCCATGCGATCGGCAAGGGAGCCGTACTGCTTCCACACGCCGTTCCAGTCCACGCCGTGCATCTTCGGGTCGTAGAAGAAGTCGCGCTGCAGCCGCCAGGCTTCGTGGAGCATCTGCTTCCACTCGTCGCGAGGATTGATCTTGAGCGACCAGCCCGACAGATCGATCTTCGATTCGTCGGCTTCGCCGGGCTCGGCCTTGGGCAGGCTCGTCGCGCCGGCCTCGACGCGGGTGAAGGCATCCTTGGTCTGGAAGACCAGGACCTTGCCGTCGCCCGAGACGTCAAATGCCAGGACCCCGGGCGATAACGTCGAGACCTTCTCCTTCTCGATGTCGTAGGTCTGAAGCGCCCCGCCACGGGGTCCCTCGTCTTCAGGTCCGGGCGGCATCATCCCCGTGTTCTCGAAGGAGACCCAGTGAAGTTTTCCCGAACCGGCCCAGAGGGCGCCGTAGTTTCCGGGCGCGACCGGCACCTCGACGATGCGATCGGCCAGACCCTCGAAGTCGATCCGGATCGGGGCGACTTTTTCTTCCGCGGCCTTGGCATCCTTCTCGCCTTCGGTTCCCTTCTTTTCGCCCTTCGCGCCGTCGTCCTTCTTCTCGTCCGATTTCGGATCCATGTCGCCGCGCGGCGCGAAGGGGAGCTTCCCGTCCGACTGTAGGGCGAGCACACAAGGCAGCGTGGCCTGGTTGACGATGAACCGCGCCTCGAAGAGGTCGAGGTAGGGATTGATGAAGCGGTCCGAGAAGAAGAAAAGATACTTGCCTTTGGGGTCCCAGGCGGGAGAGTAGGAGTTGACCATCGGGTCGGTCACCGGATGCACCGTCTTCGACTGGCCGTCCCAGATCCGGACCTGGGTGAACTCGTTGTCGAGCGGAACGACGTAGGCGAGGTACCGACTGTCGGGAGACCAGACGTAGCGGCTGATCTCGAAGGCGCCGTTGTCGGCCACGGCGCTCGACCCCGACGCCGCGTCGGTCACGACCAGCCGCAACTCCGCATCCGACCAGGCCAGCCGCTTGCCGTCCGGTGAAAAGATCGGTCCGAAGTGCCAGCCCGGGTCGGTCTTCCCGATCTGCCGCGCCGGTGCGCCGTTGTCGGAGGAATAGAGGAGCAACTGCTCTTCGCCGTCGACCTCCGTCCACGCCGCGATCCACTTGCCGTCCGGCGAGAAGACGGGGTCCTTGGTCCGCACGAGGCTGCTCTCGGTGATGCGCCGGATGAGCCCCTTCTTCTTCGTCCGCGTGACGAAGAGATCGCCGCGGGTCTCGAGCACGATCCGCTCGCCATCCTTGGACAGGGCCCAGGAGCCGATGTTGGCCTTCGGGTCGACGAAGCGATCGCGCACCTGCAGGCGGTCGCTCGGCAGCCGGATCGGCACGAGCTCGTTCTTGCCCGTCGCGAGGTCATAGGACCAGATGTCGGCCTTGTGCTGGTAAACGATCTTCCCGTCCCCCAGCGACGGCCAGCGCACGTCGTAGTCGTCGAATTTCGTGAGCCGGCGCACGTCGCTGCCGTCCGGCTTCATCGAGGCCAGATTGGGGCGGCCCCAGCGATCGGTGACGAAGTAGATCCGGCCGTCACCCGCCCACATCGGAAAGGCGCTCTTGCCGTCGTACTTGGTGACTTCGGCGAAAGCCAGGGGCTCGAGCGACCCGACGTAGATCTTCTCGGCCTCGCCGCCCTTGTAGCGCTTCCAGTTGTGGAACTCGAGGCCCATCTTCTGGACCGCCAGGCGCTTTCCGCCGGGCTCGAAACTCACCCAGGCAGCGGGCTCGAGCGGGATTATCTGCGGGATCCCGCCCTGCGGAGAGATCGTGTAGGCGCGGAAATCGGCGTGGGGATGGTCGCGCCGGCTGCGGAAGAGGATTTTCCCGTCCGCCGTCCATCCCAGGGCCTGATCCGGAAGGGGATGATAGGTAAGGCGCTGGGGCTCGCCCCCGTCGATCGGCATCACGTAGACGTCGTCGTTGCCGTCGTACTGGCCCGTGAACGCGATGAGACGCCCGTCCGGGGAGACTCTGGGGAACTTCTCATCTCCTTCGTGGGTAGTCAGCCGCAGGGCGGTGCCTCCCGCAGCCGGCACCTTCCAGAGGTCGCCCTCGGAGGCGAAGACGATGCTGCCGCCGCCGATGGACGGGTAGCGATAGAAGCCATCGGCCGGCTCGGCGCCGCCGGCAGGCATCGTCCGCAAGAAAGCCAGGAGGATCCCGCACAGGACCAGCTTTCGCGTCATTTTGTCTTTCTCCTCGTCGGTCCCTACGCGAAGTCGTCGCGGAGGTTTCACAGAGTGTGTCGAAGTCTCTCAAAATGAGGACGGGAAGTGCATCCGTTTGGGTTGACTGGCGACTCGATTCCAGTATCATGCCCCGTTCCCCTCGCGGGGTCGTAGTTCAGTTGGTTAGAACGCCGGCCTGTCACGCCGGAGGTCGCGGGTTCGAGTCCCGTCGGCCCCGCCATTCGGCTGCGCCATCGGCTGGCGGAGGCATCCGTCGATTCCCTCGCCTCCGGCGATCGGGGCGGCAGAATCCAAGCTCAGCCGCCCGGCCGCATCACCTCGTCGAATGCGCAGCGCTCGGACATGGGTGTAGCGCGTCGGGCAGTGTCTGTTCGCGGATTCGTCGACCGGGCCGGCGGGAACGATCGCGTTTCAGTGCACGCCCTTGGGATAGATCGACGCGGCAAATGCATAGTCTTTCTTGTCGATGTCCAGGCCGCCCACGATGGGCTTGCCGTCTTTGGTCAGGGTACCGGGAATCTGGTAGCACATGATCGAATGCGGGTCGGCATGCTGTGTGCCGAGGAGCGACGCCTCTTCGAGAGGTGTGAGGACCTGTTGCCGGACCTCCTCCTCGCTCCATCCCTGCGTCGCCTCGAAGTAGGTGATGGCCTTGGCCGGATCGATCTTGTTCACGAGCTCGCGACGCATGTGCTCGTGCGGAAAACCGAGCGTGTGACCGGTCTCGTGCCGCACCACACGATGGAACTCGGATTCGGGCGTATCCATCGTGAAGCTCTCGAGATTCAGGGTGGGCTGATCGGCGGGAATGCTGAGAATGTCGGTGCCGAGGTACGACCAGTAACCGGCCACCTCCGGCCGCGTGCTCGCTCGGGCGATGCGCACTTGCGGGTTGGAGCTCGTCTCGGTGAATTGAACGTTGGCCCTTTTCGCCCACGCGTTCATGTGCGACACGATGTGCGCCCGCAGATCGACGGGCGGACTGTCCAGGAAGCCGACCGTCAATCGAACTCCGTCCGTATGCCATCGCTTGGCCACCAGGACGGCGATGCGTTCGATGGACGGCGCCGGTCCGAGGGCGCGCGCGACGAGCGCCGTGTCGGGATGGTTGGCCGGGTTGACCTCGACCGCCTTCCTGGCGGCGGATACCCACAGCTCGCGCGGCAGCGATTTCGGCGTGCACGTAATTAGATCGCTCATGTCGTCTTCTCCTCGGCGCTTCGGTTGAGGGGAATCGCCTCTTTCTAATCGCTTCGGGGAGGAGGAAAGACTAGAAGGCTCTTGAAAATCGCCGGCGCCACTGCGATCGGCGTCGTGGTCACCTCGTCGGATCGGGTCTGGGTGGCGAGGATATCGGACCCCGTGGCGGGTTCGGAGAGAGGGTGAAGAGCCTCGTCCCGAAGGGTGATGGGAGGGGACGGAAGAGGCTCGAGAACGCTTCGTCGGCCGGCAGGGCCACCGGATGCCGTTCCTCGCTCACGAGCAAGTGCGTCACCCCCATCCGGCGCAGCGTTTCGTGAAGGCGTCGGGAATCGCCGAGCGCGGGGGTCACGAGCCCATACCGGTAGATTCCGAAGTGGTCGCCCAGGAACCGGCCGCGCGCGAAATAGGCGGCGTTTTCACAGAAGAGGCCGTACACCGTGTATCCGGAGCCGAGCGAGCGGTTGAGCGCGTCGAGCGCCGGGTAGACGCGCACGAATCGGCCGAGATAGGCATCGCGCTGCGCGGTCGTCACGGGCGGGGGCCCCCTCCGCGCCAGCGTCCAACCGGCCCAGACCATTCCGGGAGAGAGCAGCAGCAGCACGATTCCCGCGGCGGCCAACCCCGGTCGCGACGGCGTCGCGCCTCTCGACAGCCGCCGCAGGAGGCCGTCCAGAACGCCGGCGGTGAGGAGAAAGGCGGTCGGCACGACCGGCAACAGGTAGCGTTTGTCGGGGGAGAAGACGTACCACACGAGCGCGTAGACGAGGATCAGGAGCGCGATGGGCCGGAGGCGGCGATCGCGAATCGCGCACCAGAGGAGACAGGGAGCGACCGCGAGGATCGCCGGGGACAGGGGCGGAACTTCGCCGAAACCGGCGTGCGGTATCGCGAGCCTCAAGGGGACGAGGGCGAGCGCCGCCGGATGACGGAATCGCTCGATGCGCGTGTGCCGCTGTTCACGCTGCAGGGCGTCGGCCGACACCGCGAGGGGATCGAAGGGCTGGCTCCAGGCACTCGTGCCGAACCAGCGCGAGAAGTAGGGGAAGGCTGGGTTTCCGGTCTCGAGAAAAATGCGAGCGTAGAAGGGCGTCAGGACGAGCAGCGCGACACCCGTGAATCGGATTGCCGGCCGAAGGGGATGGCGGCCCGAGCGCGTGAGCACCGTGACGACCGGGAGGGCCGCGACGAGGAAGAGGCCGAAATACTTCGTCCCGGCGGCGAAGCCCGCAAGGACCGCGCCGGCGTCGAGCCATCGTGGGTCGCCGCTGCCTCTCCACTCGAGCCACGCGAAAAGGGAAAACGTGGCGAACATCGCGAGGCCTGCATCCACGTAGGCGGTGCCACCGAGGTACAGGATCACCGGACTCCCCAACCACGCAGCCGCGGCCCAGAGGCCGGAGCGCGGCGTCGAGAAGCGGCGGCCCGCCGCGATCAGTCCCAGCGTCGTGAGCGGGAGGCTCGCAAAGTGCGTCAGCTGCGCGGCGACGTCGCCCGAGAGGGAAAGCCCCGCCGCGAAGAGCATCTCGTAGAGCGCCGGAAAGACGGGAAAGCGCAGTTCCTCCAGGAAAGGGATCCGATGCCGCTGCGAAAAGGCCTTCGCGGCCGGCAGGTGGTAGACAGTGGCGTCGAATCCGGTGGGGGGGTAGAGGGCGAAGGCGAAGCCGACGAGGAGGGCAACCCCGAGAAGGAGGACGGCGGGGCGCTCCGAGGGGTCGAATGAAATCGAAGCGGGCGCGAGTTGCTTCCACTTCGGGAGGATGACGGCGGCCGGAGCCAGCAGCAAGGCGAGAATCGCCCAAGGCGCGAGCCAGCCGGCAATCCCGAGCATGTTGAGAAGGCTCGCGAGGATGCCCATGCCCAACGCGCCGGCGAACCCGACTTGTTCCAACCCATCGCGAAACGGGATCGACCGCGCCGCCAGTCGTCCCCAGCCGTAGGACGCAAGGGCGAGGACGGCCAGTTCCGAGACGTGGCGGAGCAGGAAGAGAGCCGTTGCCATGCGGCCAAGGCATTCTCACATGCCATCGCGGGCGGTGCCAGAAGAAGGTTCCCGGCGGATTCCAGGAACAGGAGCACCTTTGACGCGGCGTCTGGCAGGCCTCCGGGCGGTTCTCGAGGCGTGATATAAGGCGCCGGCGTCGGTGTTCTCGTCTGGGCGGCTGCCGACGGAGCAAGAGTGCCCCCAAAGACACTTGGCGCCACCCGCTGGCAGTGACCGAGCGCCCGACCTTCTCGATTACGATCGAAACCGCCAACCTGGAGACGGCGGAGGCCGAGAGTTTGCGGCATTGCCTGGCCACGCTCGCTCTCCAGGAGGTCCCGCCGGAGGCCGCAAAGGAAATCTCTCTGATCGAAGACGGCGGGTTGCCGTCGGAAACGCGATGATGGGTTTGTGCGCGATCTCCTACTATTTCGGCAGGGCGGCGGCCCTCCTGTGCGAGCCGAGCGCCCCGCCTGCCGGGAGGACCGCACACCCGTGACCGCGCTCGGCGGGGCGGCTCCACCGGTGGAGGTCTCCGTCGTCGTCCCCGTCCTCAATGCCGAGCGGCACCTGGACGCTTGTCTCGAAGGTCTTCTGTCCCAGGACTTCCCCGCCGGCGCGTACGAGATCATCCTGGTCGACAACGGCTCCACGGACGCATCGGTCGAAATCGCGCGGCGGCATCCGCGTGTGCGGGTCTTCCGCGAGTCGCGCCCCGGAGCGTATGCCGCGCGAAACCGCGGCGTCGCGGAGTCCACCGGTGAATTGATCGCGTTCACCGATCCGGATTGTGTGGCCCGAGAGCACTGGCTGCGAAACTTGGCCGCCGCGATGGCCGAACCGAACGTGGGTATCGTCCTCGGCTGTCGGAAGCCGGCGGGGGCGTCGCTCGCCGCCGCGATGATCGCGGATTACGAAAACGAGAAGGCGGACTACGTGACGTCGAGCGGCGCCGGGGAGCTCTACTACGGGTACACGAACAACATGGCGGTCCGCCGGAAGCTGTTCGAGGCCGTGGGGCCGTTCGTCGACAGGCCTCGAGGGGCCGACACGATCTTGGTGCGCCGCGCGGTCGAAGCGCGTTCTGGCCGCGTGGCCCGGTACCGTCCGGACGCCGTCGTGACCCATCTGGAGCTCGACGGCATCGCAAGCTACTACCGGAAGGTCTATCTCTACGGACGGCACCGGGCACGGAACCAGCCGATCGCGTTCACGCGGCCGCTCCGTTTCGCGCAGCGGATTGCGGTTTTGCGCCGCGTGGTGCGCCACGGCCGCTATCGGCCGGGCAAAGCGCTCCTACTCGGGCTCGTCCTCGCCGGGGGACTGATCGCGTGGCAGCTGGGAACCTGGAGTCAGAGGGTGGGAGCTTCCAGAGCCTCCGCCTGACCCGGACGGCCTGCGGGGCCGGCCCAGCGAATTGCTGGGGACTCTTCTTGCCTACGCCTCGGGACGACGCAGCCGGGGCTTGCGCTGCGGGGTCCAGTGCTCGCAAACCTGTTGCCGCTCGCGTCCATCGCAGCGGGCGCAGTGGAGGACGTTGTCGGCGAAGGCCCGCCAGCCATGAACGAGAATCCTCGTCGCCGCGTCCTCCAGGTCATAGCCCCGCACGAGCAGGCTCTTCTGGCAATGGGCGCACTCGAGAACGAACGGGCGTTTTCCACGTGGCTGAGTCATGTGGGTGTCGGGCATCACCTCCGGCCCTAATCCTACCGGAGGAAGTCACCCCAACAATGGCACGCCGGTGGTGCGCCGGAAGTATGCCTGCTGAGGAAGCCGGGAAACCGGCGTTAAGTCGCTGGCGCAGGGCTAGTTGGCCACGATGATTCGGCCGCCCATCTGGTCGTGCTGGCTACTGGACCCGCAGGAGGAGTCGACGCAAGAATACGGGTACGTCCCGACCATCGCGCTCGTGATCGTGATGGTCTGCGGCATGAGGTGCTGACCGGGCGACATGGCGCCGCCCGACAGTCCGAGTCCCGATATGCCGCTGAAGGAGTGGGACGACAGTTCGAGATCCACCGGATTGCCGTTGAGAATGTCGAAGCGGTATCTCTGGCCCACCCGAAGCGTGATCGTGTTCTGGCCGGGCCACGTGGGGTTGGACGAGATGTCGGGACCAGCGAGGAAGTCCCACTGGTAGGACCGGGCCTCCAACTGCACGTCGATCGCGGCAGAGGGAGTTGGCGTCGGCGTCGAGCCCGGAGGCGGGGGCGTTCTCGTCGGGGTCGCGGTCGGGGAGTGGGTCGTGGGCGTGACCGTCGCGGAAACCCCGAAGCCCGAGGTGTCGGCGCCCAGGCAGCTCGGGCTTCCCGTGACCGGGTTGTGATACTCCTTCGCGGCCCCGGTGGCGGTTTCGACGACCCGCAACGTGTATTCGAAGTCCGTCAAGCCCCCCCAGAAGACCCAGTAGCTCTGACCGATCGCGGTCGCGTCCAGGATCTTGACGAACACCTCGGGCACGAGCGGCCCCGACGTCGGCACGAGCGTCGGGATCGTGAAGTAACCGAAGAGGTCATTTTGCGGAATCGCCCTTCCGACGCCCGTGTTGCCCGTGCGCGGGTCCCGCGCCTCGAGCGTCGCCTCGAAGCCGTGGCTCGCGAGCAGCCGCAGCGTGTTCTCCTCCGAGACGACGATCGAGGCGCTCGTCACCGTCTGACCACCGGCGTTGCCGACCGTCAGGCTCACGGGGTAGACCCCAGCCATTGCGTACACGTGAGCCGGACTCTGAGAAGTCGAGGTCTGCCCGTCTCCGAAGCTCCACATCCACGAGCTCGGCGATCCCGCCGACGAGTCGGCGAACTGTACCGGAACGCCGGCCGCCGGATTGGAGGGCTGGATCGTGAACGACGCCGTCGGCGCCGCGGCCGTCTCGAAGCCGAATCCGAGAAACGCCAGTCCCAGAGCTGCGACGCTCTTGGAGAGATTGCCCACTCGGAGCCCTAGCGGAGCGCTTCAGGTTGCTTCAAGCGAGGAACCCGAGGTTCGGGGTCGTGAAGTTTCCGAGATTCGGAAAGACATAAGACAGATTCGCGGGCGCCAGGCCGAACCAGGTCGCCAGCGTCGCCGCGTACTGATCCACCGCCACCGACGGGATCCAGCGGCCGCGGTCGTCGGTGTCGTCCGGCCCGCCCAGCACCATGCTCGGGAACACAGAGCCGCCCGGGCCGACCGTCCCGTAGAAGGCGCCTCCCAGCACGGCGCCTCCCATGACGAACTGATGGTTGCCCCACCCATGGTCGGTTCCGACGTCGCCGCCGGAGCCGGAAGGCTGGAGGGTGCGCCCGAAGTCGGAGAGCGTGAAGGTCGTGACCTGCGTGTCGAGCTGGAGCTCGACGGTGGCGTCGTAGAAGGCCTTCATCGCCTCGGAGAGCTCGGAGAAGAGGCTTCCCTGACCGCTGATTTGATCCTGGTGTGTGTCGTAGCCCCCCTGCGAGCAGAAGAAGATCTGTCGCTTGAGGCCGAGGGTCTGATGGATCTTCATGACCTTGGCCACCTGCAGCAGCTGGTTGGCGAGGCCCGTGCTCGGAAAGACGGTCGTGATGGTGGGGTCCGTCGACAGGACGCTTCCGATGTCGACGGCTTGCTGGGTCGCATCGCTCGTCGCGGCAACGAGCAGCGCCGTGCGGTCGATCGTGCGCAGGAAGTCAAAGGAGTTCTTGCGCGCGTCCGAGACGGCGTTTCCGGTTGTGAAGCCGTTCAAGACCAGGATCTTGTTGAGTTGCGTCGGAGCGGCCTGGATGCCGAGCGGGCGCGTTTGGATGCCCTGCGCGAAAACGGCCGAGCCCGCGACCGACGTGACGAGCGGGAAGCCCGAGCCGTTGTTGAAGGAAACCGTCTTGTCCGACGTGCGGCCGCCCCAGCCGGTCTGACTGACGTGATCCGACACCGAGGTCTGCCACTGGGCGACCTGGTCCGAGTGCGAGAAGAGCTGGTAGGGCTTCGGGTTCGCGCTGTCGTCGTAGTCAGTCGAGTTGAGGAGCGGGACGACGAGGGGGCCGACGTTGCAGACGACCGCGAGCTTCTGCGGCGCCCAGAGGCTGTGGAGGACCTTGCTCGGGGTCAACTGGTTCGGGTTGGTTCCGAGGTTCTGGTGAAGGCCGAATTGATAGGGGAAGCCGGGGACGGTGATCGGATGCAAGGACCCCTGCGGGAGCTGCAGACCCGAAGTCGAGGGACGGGCGGTGTTGTACGCGTTGTAGCCGGACCCCATCGGGACGATCATGTTGTTGGAATCGTTGCCGCCGTTCAGGAAGACGCAGACGAGCGCCTTGTAGTTCGGATCGCTCGCCGCCGTCTCCAGCGCCTTGGCGGTCAGCAGGCCGAAGTGTTTCAGGCTCGCCGAAGCCGCCGCCGCGCCGAGCGCGGCGCAGGAGGTCCGGCGAATGAAGTCTCTGCGTGTTTGGTCTTTGTTCATCTCTGCACCTGATATTGCGACGACGTCATTACGAGATAAGCGGCCTGCTGGATGCGAGACGTCGCGTTCGGTCCCGAGCAGGGCGCCGGACAGGAGATCGCGTTGATCGCCTGAACGATGCTGTCGTTCATGTTGCTCGGCCCGGCGCTCGTGAAGGTAGACATCGAGCCGTGCAGAAGCAGGCGGTTGAGCTCATCGACGAGCGCCTGCGGATTGCCCGCGAGCGGCAAGACGCGCGTAAAGTCGATCGTCGTGCCGAGCGGCATGTTTCCCGTCGTGGGGTTCGAGCTCTTGAAGATCTTCGAGAAGACCATCGTGTTTACGAAATTCACCCGCTTCAAGGACGTCGTGGCGGACTGGATCCCAAACTCGGGGCCGATCAGCGAGGTCCCCGGGGTCTGGAAGTCGGCCGGGAAGTAGCTGAAGACCGTCGGCGGCCGGAAGACATCCTCGCCCATTGAGGAGGTCTGCGGGTTGATGTAGCCGTCGCTCTGGGGCCCGCCGTCGCCCTTCACGTCGAAGGCCCGGAGCACGTTGGTGACCAGCAACGCGGGCTCCTTCAGGTGACCGTAGTTGGGGTCCGTCTTCAGGTCCCCGCGGGCCTCGGGGTCGAGAAGAATGGCGGAGACGACCGCCGTGAGATCGCCCCGGACTCCCGAGCCGTTGTCGTTGAAAGCGGCGGCGACGCGGCCGACGTAGGACGGGCTCGGGTTACTCGTCACGAGCTGATGGATGAGTTGCTTGGCGAGGTAGGGGCCGGTGTTCGCGTGGTTGAAGAGGATGTCGAGGGCTTGATTGAGGTCCTGATCGCCGGTCTGGCCCGCCGAGACTTTCTTTCCGTCCAAGAGGATCTTTTCGCCGGTGTCATGGTTGCTCGCGCGCAACACCATCGGGGTGAGGTAGTCGTCGATGGAATTGTTGGGGTCCGGGGGATAGGGCAGATCGGGCGCGAACCTCCAGCCGGTGAAGACGCGGGCGAGACTCGTCACGGCGCTCTGGTCGTAGGTCGGAAACGGAATGCCGTCCGGGTCGAGCTTCGGCGTCCCATCGGGGTTGAGCTGATCCGTGCCGACCGAGAAGAGCTGCATGATCTCCCGCGCGTAGTTCTCGTTCGGATTGTTCTTCGTGCTCGTGTTCATGTTGAGGTATTGGCCCATCGCCGGGTTCAGCGTGATCTCGTAGAGGAGCTGCCGGAAGTTTCCGAACGCGTTCCGGTCGATTATCTGCAGGTACGGTGTCATCCGGCTCGGCATCGTGATGTCGCGGCCGGAGACGACCAGGATCTTGTGAAGGGCGAACGCGACGCGCTGGCGCAGCTGATCCTGTCCGTAAAGGGCGTTCGTGTAGAAGCGCCGTTGCAGCGGATACATGGTGTAGTTGTCACGGAAGCAGGTGGAGTCGCAGCTGGCGGGCGCGTCATTGGGCCACAGCGGCAGGGAGGGGTAGCCGGAGGAGGGTGTGGCGAACTGCTCATCCAAGAAGCCCACGAGCCCGACGGCCTGGACGTGTGTGACGAGAGAGTCGGTAGGCCCCCACGTCGATTGCTCGAGAAAACGAACGGCGTCCGCCGTTGGATTGGCGGAGGCCGTTGGATTGACGTTGATGAGGACATCGTCGGAGTCGGTGAGCGCGGAATCGCTCACCGTGAGCCGCAGCAGGTAAGGCCCGGCGAGGCTGAAGGTGGCGCTCGGCGCAGGGATGGTCGCGTCGCTGAACACGACGGTGCCCGGCCCGCTCACCTTGCTCCAGGAGTACGTCAGGGTCCCGCTCGGCTTACCGTCGTCGGTCGCACTGCCGTTCAGGTTCGCGGAGCTCGGGAAATCGATGTTCTGGTCCGGGCCCGCGTCGGCCAGGGGCGGCTGATTGTTGTTCGGATCGTCGAAGTAGCCGTTCACGTCGATGATGACCTGCACGCTGCCGCCCGACTGCCCGGCGTAAAGGACGATGTCGCCGCTCGGGCCCGTCGCGACGATCGCGTTGTTGGCACGGGTCTGTGCGGCGCGGTAGTTGAGCGTCGAGGTGTTGGGAAGCGTGCCGCCCGGGGCGAGCCGAATGAAGCCCGCGCCGGTGGCGCCCGCGACGGTGGCATTGAGCGAGATCGCGCCCGCCGTCGGTGAGGTCTTGCAGCGGCCGGCGAACACGAACGTTCGAGAGCTGTTGGCTAAGATCGCCGGACCGCCGTAGGGCCCCGCGGGGCCGCGCGTGTCGATCAGACGGCATGGCGCAACGGTGTAGAAGCTCACGCCGGCGGCGCTCGTTGCGGCCGCTGGAGCCGCCGCTGCCGGCCGCGGGCTCGCCGCCAGCACAGCTCCACGGCCCGCCAGGACGAGCAGAACGAGGAGTCTCGCCATGCCGGGCCGTCGGATCGGTGCGCGCGCGGTCGCGTTCGGGGAGCCGCTTCTGCAACTTGTCATAAGGTCCTTCCCAGGAAGCCTCCTGTTTCAGACGACCCAAGCGCAAAAGAGTTGTCGGGCGGCTCGGTATTTTCTAGGGACGTCCCGATCCCGATTCGAGGCAGAGAGCGATGACGACGTCCCCTCGAGGGCGCCGCCATCGGGCGGAAAACATGGAGCGAGAGGAAGAGAGCCCCGCAGCCGAACTCCGGCGCTCTCTTCTCCCCGCCCCGCAGGGAGAAGAACTTCATTTGTCAGGTGGGCATCAGGTTAGGTGCAGGGGCTCCGGTTGTCAATTTTTTTTGCAGTCGCGCTTGAACCGGTCGCAAGCGTCGCGGCTTCAAAGGTTTGTTCTCGCAAGGCCGCGGCGCCGCAGGGCGCACGAACTGTTCCAACGGACAGGGCGCCGAGGCTCTCGTCAGTCGAGCAGAGCCGCGAGAAACGCGTGGAGGTGCTCCTGCCAGATCGCGGGTAACGAATGCGTGCCGTGCCCGCGCGTGTTCTCGGTGCCTGGAATCAGGACGTAGCGCCCGTGCCGGACTCGCGGGATGAGTCTTTCCATGATGCCGAGCTCCGGCGGGTTGATCAGGTCGTCTGCGAAGTTGATCGCAAGCACGTTCTTCTCGATTCGCTCGAGGGCGGGCGACGGATCGTACTCACGCGAGGCGTCGAAGGCGTAGAGCAGGTTGTTCGCGTCGGCGCCCGAGAGCCGCCCGCTCATCTGCTCGGCGAGGTAGCGATCCGACTCGTCGCGCGTGGGAGCGGCCTTTTGCCACTGCAGAGGGCTGCCGACCATGAGAACCAGAAGATTCATGGCCTCCGTGAGGCCGCGGGGTTGCTTTTCGTAGTCGCCGTCCTTCCATTCGGGGTCGCTGCGGATATCGTCCATGATCATCTTGCGCCATGCGCGGTTGCGGCCGGCGATCGCCGTCGGAACGCAAGCCAGGGGGACGAGGCCGTCCATGAAACTCGGATATTTCTCCGCCCAGACCCAGGTGTGCATGCCGCCCATCGACGTGCCGATCACGAGGCGCAAGTGGCCCACTCCGAGGCCTTCGGTCAAGAGCCGATACTGCGCCTCGACCATGTCGTCGTAGGTGTAGCGGGGAAACCGCGCCCGGAGGCCATCGGACGGCTTCGAGGAGTCGCCGTGCCCGATGCCGTCCGGCACGATGAGGTAATAGCGCGCGGGGTCGAGCAGCTGTCCCGGCCCGAAGAGGACGCCGGCGAAATTCTCGGTGAAGAACTGTCTGCCCGTTCCGCTCGTCCCGTGCAGGATGAGAACGGCGTTGCGAACCACGCCCTTCGGGTCGCGAGTCGGGGCGCCGAGCGTGCGGTAGTGGATCTTGAGCTCCGGTAGGGTTTCGCCGCTTGCGAACCGGAAGTCGCGCACGAGCCAATCGGCCTCGGCGGGCTTCGGTACGGCTGCCGCCGCGCGCGCGGCAACGAAACTGAAAGCGATTGCCAGAGCGAGCTTCTTCATGCTCTGTTCCCTAACCCCTAACCCCTAACCCCTAACCCCTAACCCCTAACCCCTACTTCACGCCACGTCCCATCGGCGCGCCAGTCGCCGCGCGATCGCGAAGAGAGCTCCTGCCGCGGCGATCAGAACGGCCACCTGGGGCCAGAGTCTCCAGAGGGGTTCCTCGCGCCAGAAGACCTTCAGGAACCCGTCGATCGCCCAGGCGTTCAGAGTCAGGAGGCCGAGCTTCTGCATGCTCTCGGAGAGCAGGTACCGCGGCACCATGCTGCCGCCGAGCGCCGACATGATGAGAATCAGAAGGTTCGACAGCGCCACGAGCTGAATCCGCGTTTTCGAGGCGGCGGCAAGGACCAGGCCGAAGCAGGAGCAGGCCACGGCGGTGACCGTGCTCATGACGAAGAAGCCGGGCAGGTGCCGCACGAGCTCGACACCGAAGAAAATCTGTCCCCAGAGGAACATGATCAGGAGTTGGGTGACCGCCACGCTCGAGAGATACAGGAGCTTGCCCAAGAGAAGCTGCGTCATCGTGACGCGCGTCCCGAGGATCCGGTCGAGTGTGCCGCTCTCGGCCTCTTCGATGAGCGCGCCCCCGGCGCCGGCCGCGGAAAAGAGCAGGAACATCACGCCGAGACCCGCGGCCAGCAGGGCCGAGGCCGGGCTTTTCTTCGATTCGCCGAGAACGTCTTTCACCTCGACCGCAACCAGGCCCGTGCCGTCGCCGCCTCGGGAGCCGGCCGCGCCGCCGGCCGCTCTTTCGCGCAGCTTCTGCAGGCCGGCCTGAAGCCGGGACTTCTGTTCCTCGGTGAGAGAGGCTCCCCATCGGTCCATCTGTGCGATGCCGGTCGTCGCAATCGCATCCGGCAGAGCCGTCATCACGACCTTCTGGAGCAGGCCCTTCAGGATCTCCGGCGCGACCGGGTCCGCGCTGTCGGCAAGCAGCAGCAGCTTTGCAGGAGCGCCGGCCGGCCCGAACTGGATCGGCCTCTCACCGAAGCCCGGCGAAACGATCAGAGCGACCGAGACGTCGCCTTCGCGCACGGCGTTCTCGGCGGCCCTCCGGTCGTAGGGGACCTCCTTGCCTTGGCCCGGAATGGCATGGACGGTCCGGCTCGAGAGGCCCGTCTCATTCCGGAGCGCGGCGAGCAGGCGCCGGGAGTTCGGGCTCTCATCCTCGTCGACGACCACGACGGGAATGCGACGGGTCCCGCCGCGGGGGCTCCCGAAGACGAGCGCGAAGACGGAAAAGAAGGCGACCGGCACGATGAAGGCCAGAGTGAACCCGGCCTTGTCGCGCCGGAGCCTCGCCAGGTGCGTGCGGGCGACGGCGAGGATCATTCGCGCAGCTCCCGGCCGGTCAGTTGCAGGAAGACCGACTCGAGGGTCGCGGCCTTCAACGTCAGGTCGCGCACCGGCGCGCCCTCGCGGCGAAAGAGCTCGAGCACCTCCGGGATCTCCCGCGCGGGCTCCTCGACGGGGATCACGGCGCCGTCCTCCCGCAGCGAGGCGCCGCGGAGTGCGAGCTGGCGGCGCAACGCTTCGGGCAGAGCCGCTTCGGCGTCGACGGTGAGCGTACGGCCCTTGCCGAGGGTCCGCCGGACCAGCTCATCCTTCGTTCCAACCGCGATGATCTTTCCATGATCGATGATCGCGATGCGGTCGCAGAGGCGCTCGGCCTCCTCCATGTAATGCGTCGTATAGAGAATGGAGACGCCTTCCCGGCGTAACTCCTCGATCATCGTGTAGATCCGTTCGCGCGACTGCGGGTCGACGCCCACGGTGGGCTCGTCCAGGAGGAGCAGGCGCGGCCGGTGGATCGTTCCGGCCGCGATGTTCAAGCGCCGTTTCATGCCGCCCGAAAGGCGCTCGGTCCGCTCGTTTGACCGTTCGGAGAGGGCGGCCCACTCGAGGCTGCGCTCTGCCGCCGCCGGAAGGTCTTTCTCGGAGAGCCCCTGATAGCGCCCGAAGCTGGACAGGTTTTCGCGCGCGGAGAGAAGCGGGTACAGGGCGATCTCCTGCGGGACCCAGCCGCGCATCGCCGAGGATTTCGGGTCGGTCGGGGACAGGCCGAAGACCCGCAGGCTGCCCGCGTCGGGCCGGACCCGGCCGACGACGCTTCGCACGAACGTCGTCTTACCGGCGCCGTTGGGGCCGAGCAGTCCGAGGATCTCGCCGGAGGCGAGGGAGAGCGTGACGCCGTCGAGGGCCCGCCGGCCGCCGAAGGACTTGGTCAGCTCGCGGGCTTCGAGAGGCGGAAGTTGGCTCTCCATGCGGGGGCGAAGATCGTCTCCCGGAAGGCGCTCAAAGTCCAGCCACGGGCCGCGGCGTACCGCCGTCCTTGCTGTATGCTCCGCCGCTGCCTCGTGAGATCCCCGTCGGCATGAACCGTGCCCTGTTTCCCCTCCTCCTGCTGCTCGGCAGCGGCGGGATCCTCCTCTCCTTCTTGCGCGCGCGCTCCCGGGCGGTTTTCGCGCAAGACGGGTTCGCGACACCGGGCCGCCGCGCCACGGCAGTGGGCCTGCTCGCGGCCGTGCTGCTCTTGACCGTCGCGATCCCCTTCGCCGGTGGGCTCGCCGGGCCGGAGCCGGAGGCGCGCAAGCTATCCTTCGTCTCGCTCTTCGGCGTGCACGCGATCCTCGCTGCGTTCCTGCTCTGCTATTACCTGCTCTCGGGGCGACGGACGGTGGCGGAGTTTCTGAAACTGCGGAGCGAGCGGCCCCTCTCGGACCTGAAGGCCGGCGTCTTCATCGGAGCGGGTGGGTGGTTGTTCACCCTCCTGCTGGCTTTCATCGTCGTGGGGCTATGGAGCCTGTTGCGCGGCATATCGCCGCAGGAAGCCGATGCCAGCCGCGGTCAGGTTTCCCCGATGATCGTCTGGCTGGTCTCCCAGCCGGTCGCCGTCAAGCTGGCGATCGTCTGTTCGGCGATGTTCATCGAGGAATTCTTCTTCCGGTCGTTCTTGCAGCCTCGCGTCGGCCCGCTCGCGGCGACGCTGATGTTTGCCGCGGCCCACGGCGGATACGGGCAGCTGGTCGTTCTGCTGGAGATCCTCGTCATCTCGAGCGTGCTGTCCGTGGCTTTTTTCCTCTACCGCAACGTCCTGCCGTGCATCGTGGCGCACGGGGTCTTCGACGCGATCCAGATGTTCGTCGTGATTCCGTTCATGCTCAAGTTGCTGCACGGTTAGCAGGTTGCTGAAGAATGGTGTGGAGCGGCGTTGCGAGCGCCGCGGGGCCAGCTGCGAGGCGACGCAACGCAGGCGATGCCGTTCGCATCGTCGAGGAGCGGCAACAAAGCAGATAGCCCGGCGCCGCCGCAACCCCTTGGGGTGGCTGGCATTTTGCTCGCGGCGACCTTAAGTCTAAGTAGAACCTTCCGCGGCGACCGCGTGCTCGCTGCGAGATGCAAAAGGCCAGCCGCGACGCCCGCATCCATTTTTCAGCAGCCTGCGAGCGCCGCAGAGGGCGCGCGCCGCGGTTATCGCGGCAGGAGCGCGGAGAGCACCTTCCAGTCGGGAGCGGCGGGGAAGCCGCCCGCGATGAGCAGATCCATCCCCTCCCTCAGGGTCGTTTCCGGCTTCGGCGTGGGATTGGCCTTGCGCGACTTCTGGAGAGCCCTCTCGAGGCGCTCGGCTCCGGCGGCGCTGTCCAGGCGGACCCGCCACAGATAGAGAATGCCGCCGCCCGGCGAAGCGAAGAACGCCACGCGATCCCCTCGCCAGGCCGCGGCAGCGGGGTCCGCTTCTGCCGGCTCGAGCCCGCGTCGCAGGAGAAATCGCAGGCCCCATTCACCCATCGTGTCCGAGTAAAGGGGGCGGAAGCCGGAGGGCGCGAGCCCGTCCGGATGCCTCGGGAGCAGGTCCGTCGCCGGGGCGACCGGCCGCGCCTCCGGATGCAGGATCTCGGAAGTCGTCAGGGGAGGATTCTTCCAGAGACGGTCCACTTCGGCCCACCCGCCTCCCTTCACCGCGCGGCGAACGTAGGCTGTCCCCTCGACGTAGGGAAAGAAGAGCTGCTCGGTGAAGTAGGCGGGGACGTCCTTCGGGACGTTGGACTTCTCGAGGGTCCCCGCGGAGAGCAAGGGCGCGATCTGCTCTTCGACGGACGCGTCTGCGCCCGGAAGGTCGGCGAGCGCCGCCCGGATCATGACGAGGGTCGCCTCCCCCTCGAGCAGGCATTGGAGGGCAAGGGCGCCATCGCCGTTGTCCTTGAGGGCCTTGATCCGGCGGTCGAGGTCGAGGTTCTGATCCTGGAGGGCGTGCGTCAGCTCGTGCGTGTAGATCAGCTTCTCTGCGGCGCCCTCGAGCTCTGCCCCCTCGAGCGCCGCCGAGGCGCCGCGGACCACGTAAAAGCGGCGAGGCTCCGGGTCGTAGAAAGCGATCACCTGGGAGGCGTAGAAATCGACCAGCCGATCCATCAAGCCGGGCGTGTCCTCGATGAGACCGAGCGCGACGAGGGTGCGGCGGGTCTCCTCCATTGGCGCCGGGAACGACTCGCCGAGCTTGGCGCGCAGCGTTTCCTTCAGCTCTCGGACGTCGATCTCCTCGGCCGCAACGGCCCGGTCGAACTTGCGCCCCCGCACGGTTTCCACCACCCGGGCGAACTCGGCCACCCTAGCCGGCAGCAGGTCCGTGGCGCCGCCCTGCGCCATCGCGCCGAGGCCCGCGACGAAGAGCGCTACGCGCGCGTGTGCGTGTCTCACCGAGGGCAGGGTAGCATGCCGCCCGGCGCGCCTCCGGGACCGTTTTCCGCGGCCGAGGTTCCTTTTTTGGAGGCATTTCGCATAAGATCCGCCGGATTTTGCAATCTATTCGAATGAGCGCCTCCAAACCTTCGGTCGATGCCGGTCCCGTGCGCATGTCGCTTTCGAGCCGCTTCGAAAACATCGAAATGGCTCAGCACCTGTGCGGTAAGCTGCTCGAGGGGCGCGAGGTCCCGGAGGAAACCAAACATTGGATTCTCATGGCGCTGCGCGAGGGGCTCGCCAACGCCATCAAGCACGGCAACTCTCAGAACCTCGAGAAAAGGGTGCACGTGGAGATGCGCGTCGAACAGGACACTTTGGAGATCCGGATCCGTGATGAGGGCTCGGGCTTCGATCCGGAGAGAGTCAGCGATCCGCTGGCGCCCGAGAACCGGCTGAAGACCTCGGGGCGCGGGATCTTCTACATGAAGACGTTCATGGACGACGTCCGCTTCGACCGGTACAAAGGCGGCGGGATGGAGATCGTCCTTACGAAGAGTCTCAATGCGGGCAAGGAGTAAGGAGGGAGGAGAACGATGAAGACGAGTGTTCGTGAGGTCCGGGGGGTGTCGATCCTGGATCTCAAGGGGAAGATCACGATCGGGTCGGGCGACGTTCAGCTCCGAGAAACGATCAACAAGCTCGTGGAGGACGGAAGGAAGAACATCCTGATCAACATGCAGGAAGTGACGACGATCGACTCTTCCGGTATCGGCGAGCTCGTCGGCTGCTACACCTCCGTGACCAACAAGGGCGGGAAGCTGAAGCTCCTGCACCTGCCGCCCAAGATCAGCGACGTCCTGACGGTGACGCAGCTGATCACCGTCTTCGACGTGTACGAATCGGAGTCGGAAGCCGTCGCGAGCTTCGCGGGCTAGCCTTCCGACCGGGCCGTCACCGACGCAGCGGCCGGCGCCGCCCGGACGTGCCCGGGGCGGGGGACCGCCGCGGACGGCCGGCCCCGCCATCATGGCCTTCGCGGGGAAAGCCTTCGATCACTTCGCCGAGGCGGCGCGTCCCGCGCTCGAAGCGGAGCTTGCGCGCAGTCTCCCGGAACCCTCCCCCGAGAGTCTCGCGCGCGCGGTTTCGGACGCGGTCCTCTCTCCCGGAAAGCGCTTGCGCCCGCTGGTCGCGCTGGCGGCGGCACAGCTGGCCGGCGCGGCGGCCCCGGCCGCCTCCGCGGTCGCGGTGGCCGTCGAGTACGTCCACGCGGCTTCGCTCGTTCTGGATGACCTGCCTTCCATGGACAATGCGCGGCGGCGGCGCGGCCGGCCCGCGCTCCATGTCGTTCACGGCGCCGCGACGGCCGAGCTCGTTTCGGTCTGCCTCGTGGCTCGCGCCTTTCAGATCGTCGTCGGGGCGCCGGGGACTTCGGCCGGAACGCGTTCACGACTGGCACGGGAGCTCGCCCGCGCCGTGGAGGCGTGCTGCGCCGGGCAGGCCGCGGACCTGGCGGCCGATCCCGCCGCGCTTCGCCTTGAGGACCTGGAGTCGATCCACGCCCGCAAGACGGGCGCGCTCTTCATCGCCGCCGTTCGGGGCGGCGCGCTGGCCGGAGGAGCGCGCGAGCCGGAGCTCGAGACCCTGACGCGCTTCGCCCGCAACCTCGGGCTCGCGTTTCAGATCACCGACGACCTGCTCGACCTCGAGGGGGACGAGGAACAGATGGGCAAGGACCGCGGGCGCGACGCCCACCGCGCCAATTTTGCGCGCCTGCTCGGTCCGGACTCTGCTCGACGACTTGTGGAAGAGCTCCTCGCGGCCGCGGTCGAGGCGCTGCGCCCGTTCGGCCGCCGGGCGCAGGTGCTCGCCGACCTCGCGCGTGTCGTGCGCGAGCGCCGGGCGTGAGCGCAACGCCTCCGGTCTCGCTGGAAGAGGCGCGTCGGCGTCTCAAAGAACTTGGCTATCTCGACGGGCGCGTCGAGCGGTTTCTGTTTCGCCGTGCGTTCGAGGGACGGGGGGGCCTGTTTCTTCCGGCCATTCTGCTCGGGGCATTCGGAGCGGCTCTGGCGGCGGTTGCGGCGGTGGATGCCGCCGATCCCGAGATCGGCCGATCCGTCCCTTCGTTCCTCGTCCTTTTCGGCCACCTTTTTGCCGCGAGCCTGCTCCCGGCCGGGGCCCTGGCCGGGCTCGCGGCCGCCGTGGCCGACCGCGCACGCCGGCCCGCGGCCGCCGCGCTCGCCGCGGGCCTGCTCACGGGAGGGCTCGTGGTTGGCCTCTGGATTGCCGGCAGCCGCGATCTCGGGGCGAATTGGCTCCACGGCCTGGTCTGGGGCGTGCCGGTTTCGGCGGCGGCCGTACTCGCCGCCCGCGGGGCGAGGTCCGGCGTTCTCGCTCGTGCCTACGCGCACGCTCATCGCCTTCCCGAGGCGCGGCGCCACCGAGTCTTTCTCGCAGTGGCGGCCACGGGACTTCTGGTGGGCGCCCTTGTATTCGCCCTGCGACCCCAGCCGGAGGCAGCGCGGCCCCCGCAACCTGCAAGTCGACTCGACGAGGTTCGCGTCATCGCGATCGACGGCCTCGGGCTCGACGATCCGAAGGGGCCCGCTTCGCGCCGGCTGCGCGAGCGGCTCTCGCGAGCAGCAACGGGGTGGTGGGTGCTCCCGCAAGGCTCGCCGCCGGAGATTTGGACCACCCTCGCGGCGGGTGTCGAGCCGGCGCGGCACGGTGTGCGCGCGCTCGACCGGGTTCGTCCGCTCGGCGGTTCGCTCGCCGTCCGACCCCCTCTTGGAATGCGCTGGTATCTGCGCGGCCTCGGACCGACCCTCGGGCTCGTCGCGCGCGCGCCCGTTTCCGTCCGGGACCGTCGCAGCCTCGATTTCTGGGAGGTCTATGCCTCCGCGGGGCTCGCGTCCGTTTCGGTCGGATGGTGGGCGTCGGGCCCCTGGCCGGGCGCGCGCGTTTTCGGCAACGAGGACGTTCTGGCGCAGGCAGGCTCCGGGCTCGAAGTGGACAGGATCGCATTGGGGCTCTTGAAGGAAGCGCGCGATTCCTGGGGAGGAAGCCTCTCGACGGTCTATCTCCCTTCGCTCGACATCACCCGCAACGACAAGACTGCGCGCTCCGAGGCGGCGGCGAACGTCGAGATGTTTCTCGCGGACCAGATCGACCATGCCGAAAGCGACATGCATGCCTTCGTGCTTGTCGTTCTTCTGGCCGACAGCCATCCCTCTCCCGCGGGGCTCGGGCGGATGATCGTCTTCGACCGGGGTGCGCCTCAGGCTCGCCGTATCCACATCCGACCCGAGGACGTGGCCCCTTCGATCCTGGCGCGGGCCGGCATCCCCGTGGCGACGGATCTTCCGGGACGACCCGTTGTCTCGCTCTTCGAGCCCGGCCGCCTCGACACGTCCACCGTCCCGACCTACGGCCCGCGCCTGGCACCGGTGGTGATACGCCGCGGAACCGACCGCGAGTATCTGGAGAAGCTCAAGTCGCTCGGCTATTTGAATTAGGCTCGATCTCCATGAAGGCGATCTTTTTCAGGCAGCATGGGGGCGGCGAAGTGCTGGAGTACGGGGACTGGCCGGACCCGGAACCGGGGCCGGGGCAGGTCCGGGTGGCCCTTCGGGCGGCCGCGTTGAACCAGCTCGATCTCTTCGTGCGCAACGGGATGCCCGACGCTCCACTGCCGCAGGTTCCCGGCGCCGACGGCGCCGGCGTGATCGACTCGGCCGGGCCGGGCGTCGAAGGCCTGACGCCGGGCGACCGCGTGCTGCTTCAGCCCGGACTCTATTGCAACGCTTGCGAGTTCTGCCGCGCGGGCGAACAGAGCCTCTGCGTGCGCTTCCGCATCCTCGGTGAACACGTGCCGGGTACGTTTGCCGACAAGATCGTCGTGCCCGCACGAAACGTGTTTCCAATCCCGCCCCGCTTGAACTTCGAGCAGGCCGCGGCATTCCCGCTCGTCTACCAGACCGCCTGGCGGATGGTCGTCGGGCGGGGCGCCGTACGTCCCGGCGAGACGCTGCTGGTCCACGGCGCGGGGGGCGGCGTGGCCGGGGCCGTGGTCGAGATCGCCCGGCTGGCCGGCGCGCGCGTTCTTGCGACGACGTCTGGACCGGAGAAGGCCGCGCGCCTCGAGGAGGCCGGGGCCGAGATCGTGCTCGATTACACGAAGGAGGACGTCGGGAAGGCGGTTCGAGCGGCGACGGGCAAGCGCGGCGTGGATGTCGTCGTGGACTGTGTCGGCGAGAAGACCTGGATGACTTCTCTTCAGGCGGTCGCCAAGGGCGGGCGCATCGTCACCTGCGGGGCGACGACGGGCCCCAACCCGAAGGAGGAGATCCGGATGATCTTCTGGAAGCAGATCTCGATCCTCGGCTCCACGATGTCCAACGATCGCGAGTTCCGCGCGGTGCTGGCCGCGGTGGCGGCGGGCAGGCTCACTCCCCGCATCGATCGCGTCTATCCGCTCTCCCGCGCGCGCGAGGCCTACGCGCGGCTGGAGGAGGGAAAGCAGCACGGAAAGATCGTTCTGCTCATGGGCGATGCGGAGCGGAAGTGGCCGGACGGGGACTAGGAGACGGCGCGCGGACGCCGGCACGGGGCAGCCGGCAATCCCTCTCGATCCTCCAGGTTCTCGAGAAGGGAGACTTCAACACCGGCAGCGTCGTTCAGATGTATCAACTCGCAGGAGGTCTGGCGGCCCGGGGCCATCGCGTGGCCATCGTCACGAGGCCGGACGGCGAAGTGCCGGCCCGGGCTCGCGCGGACGGCCTCGAGGTGATCCCGCTCCCCCTGCGGCACGAGTTCGACCTCGGCAGCGCCCGGCGGCTCGCCCGAGTCTACGAGGATCGGCAAGTCGACATCGTGCATGCGCACAAGGGGATCGGGCACTCGGTGGCGCTCGAGGCGACGTTCTTCTCCAAGAGGAGACCCCTGCTCGTCGCCAACCGCGGCGTCTCTTTCCCTCTCGACGTCTTGAACCGCTGGAAGTACCGCGTGCGTCTGGCGGGGGTCGTCACCGTCTGCGAGGACATCAAGCGCGTGATCGTTCGTTCCGGACGACTGTCTCCCGACAAGGTTCACGTCATCTACGCGGGCGTCGACCTCTCGGTCTTCGACCCGGGCAAGGCGGACGGCGCCCGCGTCCGGCGGGAATGGAAGGTCGCCCCGGACGCCGTCCTCCTGGTGCAGGTCTCGGCGCGCGAGTACAAGGGGTGGCGGGACTTGCTCGCCGGGGCCGCGCGGCTGGCGCCCGATCACCCGAGACTCGTGGTTGCGCTCCTCGCCTGCCCCGACTCCGCCGTCGAGGCCGCCGTCCGGGCAGAGGCGCAGGCGCTCGGGATCGAGGACCGCGTGATCGCCTGCGGCTACCGCAACGACATGCCCGACGTGCTGGCCGCGGCCGACGTCGTGGCGGACCTTTCGTGGGGCGGGCTCGGGATCACGGGGACGCTGCGCGAGGCGATGGCGATGGGCAAGCCGGTCATCGCGTCCTCTGCCGGCGGCAATCCCGAGCTAGTCGAGAACGGACGATCGGGGCTCCTGGTGCCGCCGCGCGACCCAGAGGCGCTCGCCGCGGCGCTCTCGAGGATGATGGACGAGCCGGGGTTGGCCTCGCGGCTCGCCCGCGGCGGGCGGGAGCGCGTCGAACGGGAGTTCACGGCCGAGAAGCGCCTCGATCGGATCGAGGCGCTCTACGGACGGCTCATCGCCGAAAGAGCCACACGAGCAACGTGAGTAGGAGCGAGACGACGAGGCAGGACACGATCGGAAAGACGAACGTGAGGCCGGGCCGCCGCACGACGATGTTGCCCGGAAGCCTTCCCGCGTAGCGCGACAGGAGAGGCCACAGGAGGCCCGCGGCCACGAGGAGCACGCCCGCCGCGATCAGGAGCCCGCGCATCGCGGTTGAATTCTCTCGCCGGCCGTGGCAAGATACCAGCGTCCTCGTCGGGCGGTCCCGCCCCGGCGCTCCTCCGCGGAAAAAGAACATGACCGAACTTTCCGCCGTCCGAAGTCTACGCATCCAGGACATTCCCTTCGAGGAACGGCCGCGCGAGCGCCTCTCGCGCCTGGGCCCCTCGGCTCTTTCCAACGAGGAGCTGATCGCGCTGCTGTTGGGCACCGGGTCGCGGGGCGAGAGCGCCCTCGACCGCGCCCGACGGCTCCTCGCCGCGCACGGAGGCCTCGCCGGCCTGTCGAGCCTCTCCGGGGCGGAGCTGCGACGCGAGCGGGGCATCAAGCAGGCTCGCGGCGCGGCGATCGAGGCCGCGCTCGAGATCGGGCGGCGGCTGGCGACCGAGTCGATTACAGGTCGCGACCTCTTCAACGAACCGCGACTGGTGAAGGAGTCGCTCCGAAGGTCTCAGGGCGACGGCACGCAGGAGCGCACCGGAGCGCTCTTCTTGAACGCCCGGAACCGCCTGATCCGGCACGACCCGGAGATCTACCGGGGAACGCTCGACCGCGCGGTCGTCGAGCCTCGAGAGCTCTTGAAACGCGCGCTCCTCTCCAACGCCGCGGGACTGATCGTCTACCACAACCATCCTTCGGGAGATCCGACTCCCTCCCGCGAGGACCGCGAGTTCACGCGCCGGCTGGCCTCCGCCGCGGAGGCGGTGGGCCTGCGCCTGCTCGACCACATCGTCGTGGCGCGCGAGGGCTGCGTGTCCTTCCGAGAGGCCGGGATGATGTGAGGTTGGGAAGCTATCAGCTATCAGCTATCAGCCATCAGCTGTCGGCCAGACTCTAACTGCGCCTCTCCGGCTGAAAGCTGAGAGCCCACAGCCGAAAGCTACTCTGGCTGAAAGCTGAAAGCTGAGAGCTGACAGCTGGAGCCGAAGGCTCTCCGCATCCTGATATCTTTCGCCACTCGAATGAAGCCCTTCTACCTCACGACGCCGATCTACTACGTCAACGATTTGCCTCACATCGGGCACATCTATTCGACGGTGGTCTGTGACGTCGCGACGCGGTTCCACCGCCTGATTGGAGATCCCACGCGGCTGCTCACGGGCACCGACGAGCACGGGCAGAACATCGAGAAGGCCGCCGCGGCGCAGGGCGTCACGCCGATCGCGCTGGCCGACCGGGTCGTGGCGCGCTACCGGGAGCTCTACCGCAGGTTCGAGATCGCGCACGACGACTTCATTCGGACGACCGAGGAGCGCCACCGCCGCGGCGTCGAGGCGTTGATCGCGCGCATCGAAACGGCGGGCGACCTCTACGTCGCGAAGCACGAAGGCTGGTACTGTGCCAGCTGCGAGGCCTTCTACACCGAGAAGGAGCTCGACGGCGAGAAACGATGTCCCGTGCACGGTACGCCCTGCTCCTGGGAGTCCGAGGAGAACGTCTTCTTCCGCCTTTCCAAGTACGCTCCCGCCCTTCTCGATCACTACGAAAAACATCCTGGCTTCGTCCGGCCCGAGAGCCGGCTGGCGGAGGTCACGTCCTTCGTTCGCGGCGGGTTGAACGATTCGTCGGTCTCGCGGTCCAAGGTGAAGTGGGGAATCCCGTTCCCGGGACGTCCCGGCCACGTGGTTTACGTCTGGCTCGACGCCCTGGCCAACTACATCACCGCGCTCGGCTTCGGCTCGAACGACGACCGCTTCTACGAGCAGTTCTGGGGAGCGCCGGAGGGCCGGCGCGTCCACCTGATCGGTAAGGACATCCTGCGCTTCCACGCGGTCTATTGGCCCGCCTTCCTGCTTTCGGCGGGACTTCCGCTTCCGACGACCGTCTGGGCGCATGGATGGTGGCTCCGGGACGCAAAGAAAGTCTCCAAGTCGGTCGGCAACATAGTCCGACCGGATGCGCTGGTGGAGGCCTTCGGGCCGGAGGCGCTGCGCTACTTCTTGATGCGTGAGATGGCTTTCGGCCAGGACGCGAGCTTTTCCGACGAGGCCTTCCTGACGCGCTACAACGCGGACCTCGCCAACGACCTCGGCAACACCGTGTCTCGGGTGGCTGCCCTCTGCCGGCAGTCTTTCGGCGGCGTGCCTCCCCAACGGGACGACGACAACGAGATTCGATGGGTTTTCGAGAGGGAGGTGTCGGAATGGCGCAAGTCCATGGAGGACTTCGCCTTCAATCGTGCCCTGGACGCAACCTGGCGGCTGCTGACACAGATCAACGGTTTCATCGTCGTGCGCGAGCCCTGGAGGGTTCGGAAGGAAGAGGGCGCGTCGCCGCGGTTGGCCGGCATCCTCTATGCGGCGGCTGAGGGAGTGCGCGCGGCCGGCGCGATGCTTTCCCCGTTTCTGCCGGGAACCGCGCGGCGCATTTTCGAAACGTTCGGCCTTCCGGCGGAGAATCCGTCCGTGGCGGACCTGACGTGGGGGCGTCTTCAGCCGGGAGCGGCGATGTCGGAGCCGCCGACCCTCTTTCCGCGCGCCGACACGGCCGCCTACCTCGGTCAAAAGGAGAAGATGATGAACGAGAAGCCGATCGAGCCCGGGGCCGCCGCAGCCCCCGGGACGTCTCCGGCGCCGGTTCCCGCCTCCGACGGTCGGATCGGGATCGAGGATTTCCAGAAGGTACAGCTTCGAACGGCGCGCGTGCTCGTCGCCGAGCGGGTCCCGAAGTCGAACAAGCTGATCCGGCTCGAGGTCGACCTCGGCTCCGAGCGACGCCAGGTCGTGGCGGGTATCGCGGGCAAGTACGAACCGGAGGCGCTCGTGGGGCGCAACGTCGTCGTCGTCGCGAACCTGAAGCCGGCAAAGCTCATGGGCGTCGAGTCCAACGGCATGGTCCTCGCCGCGACCGTGGGGGAGGCCGGGGAGCCGTCTTTGCTCGAGGTGGCGGCGGACGTGCCGCCGGGGAGCCGGGTGAAGTGAGCCCGGACGGGCAGACCCGGGCACGGGGAGACGAGGAGGCGGATCCGCCAACGATCGCCCTTGCCGATTCCCACTGTCACCTGCAAATGGGAGACGATTCGGAAGCCCTGCTGGACCGCGCTCGGGCGCGTGGGGTGCGACGCTTTCTCGTGCCCGGGACGACGCTTGCGGACTCCGCCGCGGCCGTCACGATGGCCGGGGCGTACGACGACGTGTGGGCCGCGGTGGGCATCCATCCGCACGAGGCGAAGGGTTTCGACCCGGAGCGGGACGGCGCGGCGCTGGAGGAGCTCGCGCGCGGGCCGCGCGTCGCGGCGATCGGAGAGGTGGGCCTCGACTTCCACTACGACCTCTCGCCGCGCGAGAAGCAGATCGAGGTCCTCGAGTGGATGCTCGATCTGGCCGGCCGCCTGGGGCTGCCGGCGATTCTGCACAACCGAGAGTCGGGCGGAGAGATGCGGGCGCTCCTCGAGCGGCTCCCGCGGCGGGAGCGCCCCGGCGTCTTTCATTCCTTCACGGAGAACGCCGACTACGGAAAGAGAGCGCTTGATCTCGATTACCTCGTCTCTTTCTCCGGGATGATCACTTTTCGCGCCGCGGACAACGTCCGTGAGGCCGCCTCGGGGCTGCCCCTCCAAGCGATGCTCGTCGAGACCGACACGCCTTATCTCGCGCCCGTTCCCCACCGAGGCAAGCCCTGCGAGCCGGCATTCGTCGTCGAGACGGCGAAGAGGCTCGCGCAAGTCAAGGGCGTCGATCTCGAGACCGTGGCCGCGGTCACGACCTCGAACTTCGAAAAGCTGTTCGTGAATCGCCAATCGTAAATCGAGGATCGAGAATCGAACCGCCAACACGGCTCCCGATTCGCGACTCACGGACTTACACTTCACGATTCCCGATGTCTCGCGTCACGCCGGCCCAGTTCGATTCCTACGTCGAGGAGGCCCTCGCCTCCGTGCCCGAAAAGTTCCGCCGCTACCTCGAGAACGCCGTCGTCGTCGTGGAGGAGGAGCCCGCCGAGGAAGACTACGCGGAAACCGACACGCCCGACGACCAGGAGCTCTTCGGGATCTTCCGCGGCGTGCCCTACTTCGAGCGCGGCGCCGCCGTCTCCCACCTGCCTGCCCAGATTGCGATCTTTCGGGGCCCGATCCTGCGCTCGTGCCGGACCCGCGGCGAGGCTGTTGCCGAGATCCGCGACACGGTCGTCCACGAAATCGGCCACATCCTGGGCCTGGCGGATGAGGAGATGCCGTACTGAGCGAACGAAAAGGGCCGCCCGAGGGCGGCCCGGACAAACGACTCTCGAGAAAATTCTAGCGTCTGGGTCCGCGGGGCCCCCGGTTGTCGCGGTTGGGATGCCCGCGGTGCTCACCCGGTCCGCGCCCGCCCCTGGGAAACTCTCCGCGCCCCTCGTCCTCGCCGGGCGCCCCGACGGGGGCCATGGCCAACTCGGCTTCGAGCTCTTCCTTCGAGAGGGCCTGTTTGCGGGACAGCTTGATCTTGCCGGTCGGGTCGACGGCGATGATCTTGACGGTAACCTCGTCGCCTTCCTTGACGACGTCGGTCGTTTCGCGCACGCGGTAGGGGGCGAGCTCCGAGATGTGAACGAGGCCGTCCTGGCCCGGCATGATCTCGACGAACGCTCCGTACGGCTCGACCCGCCGCACCTTGCCCTTGTAGACCTTGCCGATCTCGGGCTCCTGCGTGAGGCTCTCGATGATCTCGATTGCGCGCAGTGCCGCCGCCTCATCGGAGGAAGCGATGGACACGCGTCCGGAGTCCTCGACGTCGATCTTGCAGCCCGTCGACTCGATGATCGAACGGATCGTCTTGCCGCCGGTGCCGATGACGTCCCGGATCCGGTCGCGCGGAATCTGCATCGTGAAGATGCGGGGCGCGTAGGGGGAGATGTTCGCCCGCGGCCGGTCGATGGCGGCGGCCATCTTGCCGAGGATCTCGAGCCGCCCGTGTCGGGCTTGCTCGAGGGCGCGCTCCAGGATCTCGCGGCGTAGCCCCTTGATCTTGATGTCCATCTGCAGCGCCGTGATCCCATCGGCGGAGCCCGCCACCTTGAAGTCCATGTCGCCGTAATGGTCTTCCTGCCCGGCGATGTCCGACAGGATGGCGAAGCGCTCCCCGTCGGAGACCAGCCCCATCGCGACCCCGGCGATCGGCGCCTTGATCGGGACACCCGCGTCCATCAGGGCCAGCGTGCCGCCGCAGACGGTGGCCATGGAGGAGGAGCCGTTGGACTCCAGGATGTCGGAGACGACGCGCACGGTGTACGGAAACGCCTCCTCGGTCGGCAGGACCGGCGAGAGCGCGCGCCGCGCGAGGTTGCCGTGGCCGATGTCGCGGCGCGAAGGGCCGCGCAGGAACTTCGTTTCGCCCACCGAGAAGGGCGGAAAGTTGTAGTGGAGCAGAAACGTGTGCTCCGACTCTCCCTCGTACTCTTCGATGATCTGGGCGTCGTCGGACGTGCCGAGGGTCGCGGTCACGAGGGCCTGCGTCTCGCCGCGCGTGAAGAGGGCCGAGCCGTGCGTGCGCGGCAGCAGCCCCACCTCGCAGGTGATCGGACGGATCTCGTCGAAGCGCCGCCCGTCGAGGCGCTGTTGCTGGTCGAGGATCGTCTCGCGGGTCAGGATCTTGACGAGGTCGTCGGCCGCGCGGGCGGTCTGCTCGCGCCGCACCTCCTCCGTCTCGGGGACCAGGGAAGCGGCGGCCTTCTTGACCGCCTTGATCTCGGCGTAGGAAGCGATCTTCCCCTTCATCGTGAGGGCCGCCCGCATCGGGGCTTCCCACTTCTGACGCACTTCGGCGCCGACCGCGGCGGGGTAGGCCTCGGGAGTCTGCCAGTGAGGCTTCTGGTAGCCGGCCTTCTCGGCGAGCTCCTTCTGTGCGGCGACGATCCGCTGGATCGCTTCGTGCCCGAAGAAGATCGCGTCGATCACGTCGCGCTCGGAGACCTCGCGGGCGCCCGCCTCGACCATGACGACGGCGTCGGCGGTGCCCGCGACGGTCAGGTCCATGTCGGAGCGCTCGCGGTCCGCATTGGGCGGGTTCAAGACGAACTGGCCGTTGACGCGCCCGACGCGCACGGCGCCGACCGGGGAGTAGAAGGGAATGGCCGAACAGATCAGCGCCGTCGAAGCGGCGTTCAGGGCGACGACGTCCGGGTCGTTCTGGCCATCGGCCGAGAGGACGAAGGCGATCAGCTGGGTCTCATGGAAGAACCCCTTCGGGAAGAGGGGTCTCATCGGACGGTCGATCAGGCGCGAAGTCAGAATCTCCTTCTCCGTGGGCCGGCCCTCCCGCTTGAACCAGCCGCCGGGGATGCGCCCCGCGGCGTAGGTGTTCTCACGGTAGTCGACGGTCAGGGGGAAGAATTCGGCGGCTTCCTTAGGCTCCTTGGCGAAGACGGCCGTGGCGAGAACGACCGTGTCGCCGTAGCGCACGACGGCGGCCCCGTCAGCCTGCTTGGCGAGCTTGCCGATCTCGATGTCGAGGGAGTGGGTTCCGAGGGGAAGGCTCAACTTGTGAATCATGTCTCTGTCCTTATCTCAAGCGGCGCCGCGGCGGGCGGAAAGGAGGATGCGGCGAGAGGCCGCGCCTCTCTCGGGGTTGCGCCCGAGACCCGACGAGGGCCGTCGGATCTACTTGCGGAGACCGAGGCTCTCGATCAGCTTCTGGTAGCGCTCGGGGCTTTCGCTCTTCAGGTAGTCGAGCAGGCGCCGGCGACGGCTGACGAGCTTGAGCAAGCCGCGCCGCGAGTGGTGGTCCTTCGCGTTGGACTTGAAGTGCTCCGTCAGATAGCCGATCCGGTTCGTCAGCAGAGCGACCTGGACCTCGGGCGAGCCGGTGTCGCTTTCGTGGGTGCGGAATTGCCGAACGATATTCGGTTTTTCCGTTGCGTATTCCGTGACGTTCACTGAACCTCCACTCCGTTCTCTCTCACTACACTTTTTCTATAAACCCGAGAGCCTACCATGAAGAGATGTGAGCTGTCAGCCCTCAGCTTTCCGCTCTCGGCCGGCGCTTTTCATCTGGCTGAAAGCTGATGCTGATAGCTGATAGCTGATAGCTAACTTGATCCTCATCCTTCCAGAACGATCTTCGGCCGAACCAGGCTCACTCCCCCATGCCCGATGGGCGTCACCTGGCCAAGCGCCACCATCTCGTCCCCCGGGCCAACGAGAGTCACCCAGTCCCCTTCTCGCGCGGCCAGGCTGCGCAGGGGGATCGACTGCCCCTTGCGCAGCTTCCACGCTTCCAGGGAGGCGACGCGTACGCGTTCGAACGGGAAGGGGACACGCATGAGCGGGACGGCGTGAGGCGCCCGGAGCCTTTCCTCCGCCGGCATCCGCTCGAATGTCTCGAGCGGGAGTGCGTCGGAGACCGTGAAGTCTCCCACGCGGGTACGCCGCAGAACCTCCAGGTGCGCCCCGCAGTGGAGTTTCTCTCCCAGCTCGCTCGCGATCGAGCGGATGTAAGTGCCGGACGTGCAGGAGATGGAGAAGGGGAGCCGGCTCTCCCGGGGTTCGCCGAACTCGAGGTGCGAGACGCGCACCCTCTTGGGCTCCACAACGACGGTTTCCCCCTTGCGAGCGAGCTCGTAGAGCTTGCGGCCGCCGACCTTCTTGGCCGAGTACGGGGGCGGAGCTTGGAGGAACTCGCCGCGGAAGGCGGCCGCGGCGGCCTCGACGTCTTCCCGGCGCACGGCGGTCGCGTCGCGGTCGGGACCCACGGCGGCCCCCTCCCGGTCGTAGGTTGTCGTCGCGCGCCCAAGCCCGATGATCCCCTCGTAGGACTTGTCCATGCGCGTGAAGAAGCTCTGCAGGCGCGCCGCGCCCCCGGCGCAAAGCAACAGGAGACCCGTCGCCATCGGATCGAGCGTTCCGCTGTGGCCGATGCGGGGCAGGCTCAGGGTCCGCCGGACACGCTCCACGACGTCATGTGAAGTCAGCCCCGACGGCTTGTCGATCAGGAGCAGAAAACCCTTTCGCAGGGCGTCGGGCAGGCGCGGCGGCAACGGCCTCGTCACGAATCGTCTTCCGCGTCCGCGTCCGGTAGAGGCTCGGCGCGCACCTGCGCCAGCAGCTCTTCGATGCGCGCGCCGCGCTCGAGCGTCGCATCGAAGAGAAAGTGCAGCTCGGGCGCGTAACGGAGCCCGCAGCGGCGCGTGACCTCGCGCCGCAAATACCCCGCGGCCCGGTCGAGCGCCGCCGCCGCCGCCTCGCGGTCGGCTTCGTCCCCGAGACAAGAGAAGTAGACGCGCGCGGACTTCAGGTCTCCCGGCATCTCGACGTCGGTGATGGTCACGCGCCGCAGATCCGGATCGTGGGCCTCCATCAGCGCGAGGCGTGAAATTTCCTCGCGCACGAGAAGGGCGACTCTCTGGCTGCGGCGGGATTCCTTTTTCATGGATGAAGGCGACTCGAGGCTCTCGATCGTTGTTTCAACTTACTCCTCATATGTGCAGAAACTCATTCTGATACCCCAGGATCTCCCCGTCGAGATTGCCTTCCACGAAGCTCAAGATCCGCTGCAGCAGCGCGTCGAGCGGCGGCTGGTCCGGCCCGACGGCCGCGACGGCCAGAGACCCGCGCTGCAGCAAGTCCTGCCCGTCGACTTCGGCCACCGATACCTCGAACTCCCGCCGGATCCTGCTCTTGAGGCTCCGTAGCACCATTCGCTTTTCCTTGAGCCCGCGCGAGCCGGGCAAGTGCAGGTCGAAGACCGCGTAAGCGATCACCATGATCCGCCGTCGGCGATCAGCCGTCCGCCCTCAGCTCAGACGAAAGAGGGTCTCGGGCTGAGAGCGGAGAGCAGAAAATGGAGAGTTTCTTCAGGCATTCATCACGCCGGCGACCTTTTCGACCTGATAGGCCTCGATGATGTCGCCGACCTTGATGTCCTGGTACTTATCCAGGCCGATGCCGCACTCGAAGCCCTGCTTGACCTCCGAGACGTCGTCCTTGAAGCGCCGCAGCGACCCGACCCGGCCCTCATAGATCACCCGGTTGTCGCGCAACAGGCGCAGATTGGAGTTGCGCGCGATGGAGCCCTCGGTGACGTAGCAGCCGGCCACCACGCCGAATTTCGGCACCTTGAAGGTATTACGCACCTCGGCCCGCCCCTGGGCGACCTCCTTCAACGTCGGCTCGAGCAGGCCTTCCATGGCCGCCTTGATCTCGTCGGTCACGCTGTAGATGACCGTGTGGAGGCGGATCTCCACGCCCATCTTCTCGGCCTCGGCCTCGGCCTTCTTTTCGGGCCTGACGTTGAAGCCGACGATGATCGCGCCGGACGCTGAGGCGAGCAAGACGTCGTTGATGTTGATGGCGCCCACACCGGCGTGCAGCAGCGAGACCTTGACCTTCTCGTTGGACAGGTTCAGCAGGGATTGTGAGAGCACCTCGACGGAGCCCGTCACGTCCGCCTTCAAGATGAGCGGGAGCTCCTTGATCCGCCCCTCCTGAATCTTGCTGAAGAGCTGGTCGAGCGAGAGCTTGCTCGAGGCCGCGGTCACCTTCTCTCGGTCCCGAAGCTGGCGAAAGGAAACGACCGAGCGCGCCTTCACCTCGTCGTCGGAGACCTGGAAGGGGTCTCCGGCCTGCGGCAGATCCTCGAACCCCGTCACCTCGATGGGAGTCGCGGGACCGGCCTCGGAGAGCTTCTCGCCGCGGTCGTCGTGCATCGAGCGGACCCGGCCGAACGCCGAGCCGGCAAAGAAGACATCCCCCACGTGCAACGTGCCCGACTGGACGAGCACGGTGGCGATATTGCCGCGCCCCGCCTCGCGCCGTGCTTCCAGAACGACGCCCCGGGCCTCTCCGCCGGTGGACGCGGAGAGCTCGAGCAGGTCGGCCGAAAGGAGGATCAGCTCCAGCAGGTGCTCGATTCCCTGTTTCTTGAGCGCGGAGATTTCCGCCGAAGGCACGTCGCCGCCCCACGACTCCAGGAGCACTCCTTTGTCGGCGAGCTCCTTCTTGACCCGGTCGAGATTCGCATTGGGTTTATCGATCTTGTTGATCGCCACGACGATCGGCACCTTCGCGGCGCGGGCGTGGTCGATCGCCTCGATCGTCTGCGGCATCACACCGTCGTCGGCCGCGACGACGAGCACGACGATGTCGGTCGCTTTCGCCCCGCGGGCGCGCATCGAGGTGAATGCTTCGTGGCCGGGCGTGTCGAGAAAGACGATCGGGCGATCCTGCACGTCGACGCGGTAGGCGCCGATGTGCTGCGTGATGCCGCCCGCCTCGCCCTGGGCGACCTTGGTCTGCCGGATCGCGTCGAGCAGCGAAGTCTTGCCGTGGTCGACGTGTCCCATGATCGTCACGACAGGCGGGCGGTCGGTGAGATCTTCGTCGGCGTCCTCGAACTCGGGCGCCTCAGGCTCCTCGTCGGCGGCGGTGACGATCTCGATCTTGCGGTCGTACTCGTCGGCGATCGCCCGGATCGAGTCGTCGGTCAGGGTCTGGGTGAGGGTCGCCATCTCCCCCATCGTCATCAGCTTCTTGATCACCTCGGCGCTCCCGAGGCCGAGCATTTCGGCAACCTCGCGCACGGTCGCGCCGGATTGGACCTTGGTCGCCTCGGGCTCCGCCGCCTCGACTTTGGGTGGCGGCTCCTCGAGCAACGGCCTGCGCCGCCGGCCACCGCGGCGAC
>JBGPCK010000010.1:0-44030 GCA_041481715.1 Thermoanaerobaculia bacterium
AGAGTTGCCGCGTTGATAGCACGAGATCGCTTCCGGGAGATGGTCTGACGTGAGTCTCGCTGCCGGGACGAAGCTCGGCCCCTACGAGATCCTGTCCCCGCTCGGCGCGGGCGGGATGGGCGAGGTCTACAAGGCGCGGGATACCCGGCTCGAGCGAACCGTGGCGGTGAAGGTGTTGCCGTCGCACATGTCGGCCTCACCCGAGGCGCGGCAGCGGTTCGAGCGAGAGGCGAAGACGATCTCGCAGCTCTCGCATCCTCACATCTGCGCCCTCTACGACGTGGGGCGCGAGGGAGAGACCGAGTACCTGGTCATGGAGCTGCTCGAGGGCGAGACCTTGGGCGATCGGCTTGCGAAGGGGCCGCTGCCGCTCGAGCAGGCTCTGCGGTACGGGCAGGAGATCGCGGACGCGCTGGACAAGGCGCACCGCCAGGGGATCGTGCACCGGGACCTGAAGCCCGGCAACGTGATGCTGACGAAGTCTGGCGTGAAGCTCTTGGACTTCGGTCTGGCAAAGGCACTCCCCTCTCCCAGCGGGAGAGGGGTCGGGGGTGAGGGGCTGACCTCATTGCCGACGCAGGCGAATCTGACGCAGGAAGGCACAATACTCGGGACGTTCCAGTACATGGCGCCGGAGCAGCTGGAGGGCAAGGAGGCCGACGCGCGCACGGACATCTTCGCGCTCGGAGCGGTCCTCTACGAGATGGCGACGGGGAGAAAGGCCTTCTCTGGCGCGACCCAGGCGTCTTTGATCGGCGCGATTCTGCACACGGAGCCGGCGCCGATCTCCTCCGTTCAGCCGATGTCGCCGCCCGCGCTCGATCGTGTCGTGCGGACTTGTCTCGCGAAGGATCCCGAAGACCGATGGCAAAGCGCCGGCGACGTCGCCAAGGAGCTGCGCTGGGTCGGTGAGGCTGCGGCGGATGAACCGCTGGCCCGAACGGCGAAAGGCGGAAGATGGGTCTGGGCAATCGTGGCCGGATTGGGCCTCGCGTTGCTCGCCTCCCTGCCACCGGCCCTGGCCTACCTGCGTCGAGGCCATCCCGTGAATTGGCCGCGACAATTCAGCATCCTGCCTCCGGACGGAACGACATTCTTCGGCAACATCGCGCTCTCGCCCGACGGACGTTCGCTCGCTTTCTCCGCCAGGGACGCGGCCGGCAGCCGTGCGCTCTGGCTCCGTCTTCTGCCAACCGGCCGCTTCGTGAGGCTCCCGGGGACCGAGGACGCAACTTTTGCATTCTGGTCTCCGGACAGCCGTCACATCGGCTTCTTCACCCACGACAAGCTCAAGAGAACCGACCCCGAGGGGGCTCCCCAGGTCATCTGTGATGTCGGACCCGGCGGACGATACGGCTCCTGGTCGAAGGACGGGGTCATTCTCTTCTCGGCCTCGAGTGGCCGACCCTTCTTTCGAGTCTCCGCAGACGGCGGAACGCCAGCGGAAGCGACGAAGCTCACCGATTTGCAGGGGTCTTGGCTCGCCCAGTTCTCTCCATACTGGCTGCCGGATGGCCGTCACTTCCTGTACACGGCCATTTCGAGCCAGGGGATTTCGTGGATCTGCCTGGGATCTCCCAACGGCGATCGTCCGGTGCGGGTCACTGAGGGCTCGAACGCCATCTATTCATCGGCCGGCAGTCTGCTGTTTTTGAAACAGGGGGGGCTGACCGCCCAGCCCTTCGACGCGAGCGCGGGCCGTTTGACCGGGAACCCCGTTCGAGTCTCGGAACAGGTGGCCAGAGCCGTAGCGAGCCGGTATCCGTTGCTTTCCGAATCCGGCGGAGAGCTTCTGATATTCGGCACCGTGGACGCTCTCGGCACCCTCGAGCTCACCTGGTTCGACCGGCAAGGCAAGGAGCTCGGACGAGTGGGATCTCAGAAAAGATACCGAGATCCGTCGCTTTCACCGGATGGGAAACGCATCGCTGCAGCGCTTCTGGAGGGCGAAACCTCCTCCGGGAACGTGTGGATGCTCGATCCCGAACGCGGCATCGCCTCGCGCCTCTCTTTCCACCCGTCCCCGGTCTTCAATCCCATCTGGTCACCGGACGGGAGTCGGATCGCGTTTGCGGCCGGTGTGCCAGTCTCACAGCTCTTCGCGAAGCGGACGGACGGGACGGGAGTGGAGGAGGCCCTTTTGAAGACCGACCGGGCCGACTTTCCGACCGACTGGTCCGCTGACGGCCGCTTCATTGCCTACGAGGAAATCGACCCCCGGACCAACAACAGGGACTTGTGGCTGCTTCCCACCGCCGGCGATCGGCAGCCGGTTCGCTACCTGCAGACACCCTTCGATGAATTTCAGGCGCAGTTCGCGCCCGACGGTAAGTGGATGGCGTACGGCTCGGACGAGTCGGGTCGCTGGGAAATCTACGTGCAAGCCATTCCGGCGGCGGGTGGCAAGTGGCAGGTATCCAGTGGCGGCGGCACGCAGCCTCGGTGGCGAAGAGACGGCCGCGAGCTCTTCTACCTCGCGCTGGACGGCAGAATCATGTCCGTGGACGTGAAGCTCGGCTCTACCCCGGAATTCGGAGCGCCGAGACCCCTCTTTTTCGCTCGGGTCGTCCAGAACGCTATGGGGACCGACGAGTTCGTGCCGACTGCGGATGGACAACGGTTCCTGGCCACCAGCTACAGGGACACGATGGAGGGTCCTCAGCCGCTGACCGTCATCGTCAACTGGACGGCGGAGCTCGGCGCGAAATGACGCTTTCTACGGGCTCGCGTCTCGGCCCCTACGAGATCCTGTCGCCGATCGGCGCAGGCGGGATGGGCGAGGTGTATCGGGCGCGGGACACGCGGCTCGGACGGGAGGTCGCGATCAAGGTCCTGCCGGCGTCGCTGTCGTCCGATCCCGATCGGCTGCGCCGCTTCGAGCAGGAAGGGAAAGCCGCGAGTCTTCTCAACCATCCCAACATCACCGCCGTCTACGACGTCGGCCAGCACGACGGCGCACCCTACGTCGTCCAGGAGCTGCTCGAGGGCGAAACGTTGCGAGAAAGGCTCTCCGGCGGCCCGATCGGGCAGCGTAAGGCGATCGAGTACGCGCTCCAGATCGCCCATGGACTCGCCGCCGCGCACGAGAAGGGCATCGTGCACCGCGACTTGAAGCCCGAGAACCTCTTCGTGACCCGCGAGGGCCACGCGAAGATCCTCGACTTTGGCCTCGCGAAATCCGTGAGTCCGGCATCCGTCGAGGCCGGCCACTCCGCGGTGGACACCGCCGGCGTCACAAAATCAGGAATCATGCTTGGCACGACGGGTTACATGTCGCCCGAACAAGTTCGGGGCGCGCCCGTCGATCACCGATCCGACATCTTTTCCTTCGGCGTGATCCTGTACGAGATGCTCTCCGGCGAGCGGGCTTTCCAGCGACACAGCGACATCGAGACGCTGATGGCCATTCTCAAGGAGGAGCCGCCGCAACTGGAGCGCCCCGGCCGGTTCGTGACGCCCGAGCTTGCCGACATCGTCGGCCATTGTCTCGAAAAGAGTCCCGCCGCGCGGTTTCAGTCGGCCCGCGACCTGGCCTTCGCCCTTCGCGGAGCCGATCGCGGGGGGAACCTCGCTTCGAGCGTCTCTCGCTCGGGTGTCGCCGCGGAACGGCAGGACGCAATCGAGCCCGCTTCTCAGGGCGAACGCCTTCATCCTTCCGCTCCCTCGGCACCGGGGTTCGCAAAAAAGGAGCGGCGATTTCCTCGGCTCGTGGCCCTCGTTCTCATCGCGGTCGCTGCGGCCGGAGGCGCCGTCTTCCTTTGGCGGGGACGGCCGAGGCTCCCTTCCGCGGCCCACGCCGCAACCGACCGGGGCCGCCGGTCTGTCGCCGTTCTCGGGTTTCAAAATCTGTCGGGCCGGGAGCAGGATGCGTGGCTATCCACGGCTCTTTCAGAGATGGTGAGCGCCGAAGCCACCGCCGGGGGCCGCGTGCGAACGATCGAGGGGGAAGACGTGGCCCGGATGAAAGCGGACCTCGGGCTTGCGCCGACGTCGAGCCTGTCCGCCGAATCTCTCTCGAAGGTTCGAAACCGATCGGGAGCGGACGACGTGGTCGTCGGCTCCTACCTCCTTCTGGGCTCGTCGCCGGACGGGCAGATTCGGCTCGACATTCGCGTTCAGGACACGCGCACGGGTGAAACGGTGGCGACCATCACGCAGGTTGGCGACGAACCCCGACTGTTCGATCTCGTTTCGCGAGTCGGTGGCACGCTGCGCGAAGGCCTCGGAGAACCGCGGCTTTCCGACGAGCAGTCCGCCGCGGTTCGCGCGGCCCTTCCCGTAAATCCGCGGGCCGCTCGGCTCTATGCCGAAGGGCTCGAGAAGCTGCGCTCCTACGACGCGACGGCGGCGCGCGATCTCCTGACAGAGGCGGTCGAGGCCGAACCGTCATCTCCGCTCGCTCACTCCGCGCTGGAACAGGCCTGGAGCCAACTCGGCTACGACCAGCGAGCCGTCGACGAGGCGCAGAGGGCCTTTGACATGTCGGCCGGCCTGCCGCGCGAGCAGAGGCTGGCGATCGAAGCTCGACTCGCGCAGGCCCAAAAGAAATGGGACGAAGCCACCGGGCTCTATCAGACTCTCCGGAAGGCGTTTCCCGACGAGCTCGAGTACGGGCTGCGCGTCGCCCAGATTCAGGTCGCTGGAGGTCACGCGAAGGACGCGCTGCAGACGGTGGGCTCCTTGCGCAGACTCCCGTTGCCGCTGGGCGAGGATCCGCGGATCGACCTCGCGGAGGCCGACGGCGCCGGGGCACTCTCGGATTACCCACGCCAGCGAGCCGCCGCGGTCCGCGCCGCTACCAAAGCGCAGCGCCTCGGCGCGCGAATGATTCTGGCGCAAGCGCGAATCGAAGAGGGCTCGGCCACAGAGAGCCTCGAAGACTACTCGAGCGCCCGGCCCAAATATGAGGAGGCGAAGGCTCTTTATCAGCAGGCCGGCGATCGCCGCGGAGAGGCCAGCGCCCTTCGGCATCTCGGCGGCGTGCGCCTCGGTGCCGGAGACAACGCGGCGGCGCGCGTGATCTACAAACAGGCGTGGAATAGCTTCCGGGAGATCGGCGATCGGCGCGGAGAGGCGGCCGCGTTGACCGACATCGTCAACCTGGACTGGATCCAGGCGGGCAATCTTCCTCTTGTCGCAAGCGAGCTCGAGCAGATTAAAACGCTCTACCAGGAGATCGGTGACCAGGCAGGGATCGCCTGGGCGCTCAACGGAATGGGAACGGTCGCGTGGGATCAGGGCGACCTGTCGCGCTCGATGGATCTTCATCGGCAGGCCCTAGCGATTTGTCGCAAGATCGGCAAACAGGATTGGGAAGCTTGGTCGCTCGAGTGCGTTGGGGATGTTTTTCATTCTCAGGGAGACCTGCCGGCGGCTCAACGCACGTACAACGAGGCCATCGCCATCCGGAAAAAGGTGCAGGACGCGAGCGGCACGGCGCGGACTCTCAACGCTCTATCCGGCCTTCTCCTCGACATGGGCCACTTCGAGGCCGCGCGAGCGGCCGCGCAAGAGGCGATGGCGATCCAGTCGAGGCTCGGCGAAAACGAGACGCGAGCGGAAACGGCCCTTTCGCTCGCCGATGTCCTGATCGAGACCGGGCACGCGGAGGAGGCTGCCGGCCTCGCACGGGAGGCGAGCACTCAGTTCGAAAAGTCTCGGGAAACTGGCAACGAAGCTCTCGCGCAGGGAAATCTGGTCCGGGCGCTCCTGGCCCTCGGCAGGAATGGCGAAGCGCAGGAGGCCGCGACCCGGACGAGGAGGCTCCTCCGCGGTGCCGAGCAGAACGAAGGACTTCCGGCGGAAATCGCGTGCGCCCGGGCCGATGCGGTCGCCGGCCGCGCGAATCAGGCGCGGAAGGAGATCGAAGCGATTCTACAAAAGGCCACACGGATCGGCTGGGTCAATTTTCAGCTCGACGCGCGGTTCGCACAGGCCGAGATCGATCTGAACTCGGGCGACGCGGTGCGAGGCCGGACGGAGCTTCAAACGCTCGCTCGAGACGCAAGTGCGAAAGGCTTCGGACTCATCGCACGAAAGGCCCGCTGGCTTCTCGGTATTCGAGCTTCGTAGAGGTCACGGACGCAAAACGGTACACCGTATGATGCTTTGACCTGAGATGACTCTCGCCGCCGGCACTCGTCTTGGCCCATACGAGATCCTGTCGCCGATTGGCGCGGGCGGGATGGGGGAGGTCTACCGTCGCTCCGCTTGCTCGGAGGTCTGGCTTCGCCACCGGCGCGCGGCTCGCGAATCCCCGCTCGACCGCGCGCCTGACCACCTCGTTGCGCTGCGCTCCCGGCAGGTAGAGTTGCCGCGTTGATAGAACGAGATCGCGTTCGGGAGATGGTCTGACGTGAGTCTCGCTGCCGGGACGAAGCTCGGCCCCTACGAGATCCTGTCGCCGATTGGCGCGGGCGGGATGGGCGAGGTCTACAAGGCGCGGGATACGCGGCTCGGGCGCGATGTCGCCATCAAGGTGCTGCCGTCGCACCTGTCGGAGAACCCGGAGCTCAAGCAGCGCTTCGATCGGGAGGCGAAGGCGATCTCGCAGCTGACGCACCCGCACATCTGCACGCTCTACGACGTCGGAAGCCAGGACGGCGTCGAGTATCTCGTCATGGAGCTGCTCGAGGGGGAGACACTGGCGGATCGGCTCGGGAAGGGAGCGCTGCCAAGGGATCAGGTCCTCCGATGCGGCATCGAGATCACGGAGGCGCTGGAGAAGGCGCACCGGGCCGGGATCATCCATCGGGACTTGAAGCCTGGCAACATCATGCTGACGAAGTCGGGCGTGAAGCTGCTCGACTTTGGACTCGCGAAAATGGCGACGGCTCCCCTGTTGCCGGCGGAGGCCTCGAGTCTTCCGACGCAGGGAGCTCCGAATCAGCCCCTGACCGAGCGCGGCACGGTGATGGGGACCTTCCAGTACATGGCGCCCGAGCAGCTCGAAGGGGCGGAGGCCGATGCCCGGACGGACATCTTCGCCCTGGGAACCGTGCTCTACGAGATGGCCACGGGTCGAAAGGCGTTCACTGGGAAGAGTCGAGTATCGCTGATCGGCTCGATCCTGAAGGACGAGCCGCCGCTGATCTCGTCCATTCAGCCGATGACACCGCCGGCCTTGGACCACCTCGTGCAGACGTGTCTGGCCAAGGAGCCCGACGACCGCTTCCAGACGGCGCACGACGTGAAGCTGCAGCTCAAGTGGATCGCGGAGGGCGGATCGCAGACGGGTGGTCCCGGCGTCGTCGTATCGCGCCGAAAGAGCCGGGAGCGCGTGGCGTGGGGAATTTCAGCCGCTCTCTTCGGAGTCACGGCTCTCCTCGGTTTCGGCTACATCCGCCGCTCCCCCGCTTCTCCCCATCCCACGCGACTCCGGATCGAGCTCTCCGAGGACCAGCCTCTCGCGACGAGCTCCGGCGCGGCAGCCGTTCTCTCTCCGGACGGCCGCCGCATTGCCTACGTCGCGGGTAAACCCACGGAGACGAAGCTCTACGTGCGCGCACTCGACCAGTGGCAAGGGATTCCGCTGGCCGGCACGGAAGGCGCGTCGCTCCCGTTCTTTTCGCCCGATGGAGACTGGATCGGATTTTTCGCCCAGGGCAAGCTCAAGAAAATCTCCATCACGGGCGGAGCGCCGCAAAGCCTTGCTGACGCGCCTTCGGGCCGAGGGGCAGCCTGGGGACCCGACGGCACGATCATCTTTTCGCCCGACCTGACGAGCGGGCTCTGGCGTGTCTCCGAGACCGGAGGGAACAGTGCGGAGGTCGTTGTCCGACGCGAGAAGGAGCGGTCGCTGCGCTGGCCTTCACTGCTTCCCGACGGCAAGGCTGTGCTTTTCGTAGCGCAAAAACTGCTCCAGAACTACGACGATGCGGACGTCGAGTTGTTCGACTTCACGACCGGAAAGCGGACGGTCGTCCTGCAGGGTGGCACGTATCCGTCCTGCGTCCCGAACGGGCATTTAACTTTTGTTCGAGGGGGAACCCTCTTCGCGGCGCCTTTCGACCCGAAACGTCACAAGGTCACGGGCATGGCCGTCCCGCTGATCGAGGGCGTGCGCTTTGGCGGCCGAATGGCCAGCGGCGACGGAGGCGCCCAGTATTCCGTCTCGCGAAATGGGACTCTCGCTTACGTCCCGGGGGTCCTCGGCAACGAAAAGTACACGATCGCGCGCGGAGATCGATCCGGCAAGCTCGTGAGCTTGCCCGCGCAGCCCCAGGCATACTTCTCTCCCCGGCTTTCGCCCGATGGTAGCCGCCTTGCCGTCGTCGTCGACGAAGACATCTGGGTCTACGAGATCGCCCGCGACAGTTTTTCGAGACTCACGTTCGACAAGGCCAACAGCGTGGAGCCTGCTTGGAGCCCCGACGGGCGCTCGATCGCTTACGTATCGTCTCGGGAGGGGAACCAGGCGAACCTCTACCTTCAGAGCGCGGACGGCTCGGCCGAGCCACACCGGCTGACGCAGGACGATCGCATCAAGATCCTCGGCGCCATCTCCCCCGACGCCAAGGTGCTTGCGTACGCAGCACTCATGGACTACGGAAAAATGAACTGGGACCTCTTCACGTTGCGCCTCGACGGCAAATCAAAACCGGAACCCTTCCTCGAGGGGCCCGCCATCGAGGCCCATCCGGATTTCTCCCCCGACGGCCGATGGATCGCCTATCACTCGAACGAGTCCGGCAAGTTCGAAGTCTATGTGCGCCCGTTTCCTGGACCGGGCGGCAAGTGGCAGATCTCGACCGAAGGAGGCGGTTGGCCGCGATGGGTCGACGGAGGTCGAGAAATCGTGTACTGCGAGGGTGACAAGCTGTATTCGGCGGCGATCGAGACGGGCGAAAACAGCCTGCGCGCCGCCAGGCCGCAGGAGATATTCCACGGACCGATCGCGGCCCTCGGACGGTTTTCCGCGTTCGACGTGTCGCGCGACGGCAAGAGCTTCGTCCTGCTCCAGCCCCAGCCAGGCGCCAAGCCCGAGGCCGTCACGCACGTGAACCTCGTCTTCGACTGGAGCGCGGAAGTCGAGCGCGTAGGGAGCGGCAAGCGGTAGCGACTGGGCCTTCCCGCGTCAACGTAGCTCGGGCGGTAGTGAGCGGCCTTCGGACCCTCTCGCGCGCTCGAGGAGCAGCTCGCGCTCGCGTGCGTTGCGCGTGAGCGATGCGGCGCGCTCGAACTCCGGCCGGGCTTCGTCGAAGCGGCCGAGCCTGGCGAGAAGGTCACCGCGCACGCTGGGCAAGAGGTGGTAGGACTGAAGCGACGGCTCCGCGGTCAGTGCGTTGACGAGCTCGAGGCCCGCGCTTGGACCGAACGCCATCGCGACCGCCACCGCACGATTCAGCTCCACGACCGGTGATGGCGTGAGCTCCCCGAGCGCACCGTAGAGCGCCGCGATGCGCTTCCAGTCCGTCTCCGCCGACGTGCGCGCTCGCGCGTGACAGGCAGCGATCGCGGCCTGGAGCGAGTACGGGCCGAGCGGGCCTCCGAGCCTTTCGGCACGCTCGAACGCCGCGAGACCGCGGCGGATGAGCACGTGATCCCAGCGCGCGCGGTCTTGATCGGCAAGCAGGACGGGCTCTCCCGACGGGCCGACCCGCGCGCCCGAGCGGGATGCCTGGATCTCCATCAGCGCGACGAGCCCGTGGACCTCCGGCTCGCTCGGAACGAGCTCGGCGAGGATTCGGCCGAGACGCAGCGCATCCTCACAGAGCGCGGGTCGCATCAAGTCGTCCCCGGCAGTCGCCAGATAGCCCTCGTTGAACACGAGATAGAGGACCTCGAGCACCGACGACAGACGGGCGGCGAGCTCGGCCCCGCGGGGAACCTCGAAGGGGACGCGCGCCTCTGCGAGAGTCCGCTTGGCCCGGACGATGCGTTGGGCGACCGTCGCCGCCGGGACGAGAAAAGCGCGAGCGATCTCCTCGGTCGTCAGCCCCCCGACCAACCGAAGTGTGAGCGCCACGCGCGCCTCCGTGGAGAGGACCGGATGGCACGCCGTGAACACCAGGCGCAGCAGGTCGTCGCCGATGTCATCGTCGATCGCGGCGTCGAGGTCCGCCTCGGTCAGCTCCAGCCGGGCCTCGAGCTCGCGGCCGAGTTGCTCGTGCTTGCGCTCGAGCACCGTTTTTCGGCGCAGCAGGTCGATCGCGCGATGCTTCGCGGTGGCCATGAGCCAGGCGCCCGGGTTTTCCGGCACGCCCGACTCCGGCCACCGCTCGAGTGCGGCGACAAGGGCGTCCTGCGCGAGATCCTCGGCGAGGCCGACGTCACCCACGATCCTCGCCAGCCCGGCGATGAGCCTCGGCGACTCGATCCTCCAAACCGCGTCGATCGTGCGATGCGCATCGGTCGCCGACACGGCCACCGATTAGAGCATCTTCAACCCCCGGTGCAAGTCGAGGCTCACCGCGACGCCGCGACTATCGTTTCGCGTTCTGGGCCATCTGCCCTGCCATGCGCTCCTCTTGCTCCCTGAGCTCGGGAGTGAACGCGGGACCGAAGTCCGTTGCCTCGAACACCTGGCGAATCTCGATCTCGGACTCGGTGCCCGGGAAGGGATTGGGGCACCGCTTGACCCATTCGATCGCCTCTTCCTTCGACTTCGCCTGAATCAGCCAGAAGCCGGCGATGAGCTCCTTCGTCTCCGTGAAGGGCCCGTCGATCACAGTCCGCTTCGCGCCGGAGAATCGGACACGCGCGCCCTTCGAGGTCGGTTGAAGCCCCTCGGCCGCGAGCAGCACGCCGGCCTTTGCCAACTCCTCGTTGTATTTCCCCATTTCTGCCAGCAGCTTCTGGTCCGGGAGAGCGCCCGCCTCCGAGCTCTTGTCGGCCTTGACGATCACCATGAATCGCATTGTCGTGTCTCCTTCTTGTTTCCGAGCCGAGCTCCCGGACGGCCTCGACCGAGTGTGAACCCTGGCTCTACTATCACGACGAACGGGAGCCCGCGAGATCGACACGTCAAACGACTTCTTCGATGGAAACGGGGTCAGCCTCGATCGACGGGCTTCGACGGTGGGTCTCAGCCCCGCGACGCAAGTCGTCGAATCTCATGGGATTACGGCTCGGCGCTCATCCCGGAAGCCCATTCTCGAGAACGGACCCATAGAATCATTCCGTGAAGCCCGAGGAGCTCTTCTCCCGAAAGTGCGTTCCCTGCCGGGGCGGCACGCCGCCGCTGTCTGAGGAGTCCGCGCGCGCATTCTTGGCCGCGGTCCCGCTCTGGTCGCTCGAGGAGAAAGCGACCCGGCTCTCCCGCCGCTTCGAGTTCCGAGACTTCGTCCAGGCGATGGAGTTCGTCAACCGCGTGGCCGAGACCGCCGAGGGAGAGGGACACCATCCCGACATCGCGATCCATTGGAACAAAGTGGACCTCGTCGTCTGGACGCACTCGATCGGCGGCCTGCACGAGAACGACTTCATCCTCGCGGCGAAGATCGACCGCCTGCTCACCGACCACGGCGCGGGCGAGCCGGCCGGCTAGAGTCGTTTAACCGATGCCTTCACGCACTCCGCCCCTGTAGGGGCGGCCCTTGCGGCCGCCCGCGGGCGGGGGCAGGCCCCGCCCCTACGACCGGGGCCACGATCGGGACTTCCGACACACACTAGCTCTCCATCCGGACGGAGAGCCTTTCGCCGAGCGCCCGGAAGCTCTCGACCCACGCCGCCGCTTCCTTCTCTCCCGCCTTGGCGCGCCGGTGCTGCGACGGATACACCGCCTGAAGCGCCGCCCAGAAGACGTTCTGCACCTGCCAGAGACGGACGGCAAATGGAAGCCGGCGGGCGAGGTCGACCGCCTCGCCCAGTCTTTCGAGCCGCGTGCTGTCCTCGGGCGCCTTCGCGAATTCCCGGGCGAGCGCCTCGAGGCGGAGGCGAAAGACGTATTCGAGTGTCTCGGCGTCGAGCGGAACCTTCTCCCGCGCGGCCTCGCCCAACAACTCCTCGATGCGGCTCGAATCGAGCTCGGCGCTCTCGAAGGCCCGCCGCAGGTTCAAGTGGATCACGAACTCCGCTGTCGCGCGCAGCACGCGCGGAAGCGGAGATCCCAGGTCCGCGAGGAACCGCATCAGCGGGACATGCCGCTCGTGGAGCTCCCGCAGCATCTCTTCGGCCTCCTCCCGCGTGGACTCGAGAATCGAGCGGAGGATCCGCCGTTGCTCGTCTCGGAAGAGCGTCTTCAGAGAAACGATGGCCTGGCCAAAGCCGGCGTCCAGGCGTCGGAGCACGTCCGGGAGGTCTCCGCGGGAGAAGGCGTGCAGGATCTCGCCGACCAAACTTTCGTACTCCGAACCGGCCGACAAGCGCCGGACTCCCCCATGGACGTTGTGGTCACCCAGGTGGAGCGCGCCGAAGGCCAGGTCGATCGTTTCTCCGATGATCTCTGAGGTGAATCGGGCTCTGCCCAGGGCAAGCTTCATCTTTCCCGACTCGACGAGACGAAAGTTCTCTCGCTCGACGCCATAGCAGTAGATCCGGTCCTTGGGAGCGTAGGACTCGAAGAGGGAGCGCACCGCATAGTGGCCGCCCACCTTCGGCAGATCGAGGCGGGCCGGGCGGACCTGCGTTTCGTAGACTTGCCGTCCGTTTCCTTCCGCGGGACGGTTGCTGCGCGCCTGCGAGAGCGTTTCGAGGAAGCGCTCTTCGAAGGAGCCGCCGAAGAGCTCCTCGGCCAGCTGCACGACCCGCCCGGCGTACTGCAGGACCTGGACGGCCTCGATCCCCGCGAGGTCGTCGAAAAACCACCCGCAGCTCGTGTACATGAGCATCGCGTGGCGCTGCAGCTCAAGCAGCTTCAGCACCCGGGCACGCTCCGGCGGGAGGAGAGGCCGAACCGCCTGCGCATCGAGGAAACGGGACACGCTCTCGGGCGAGCGGTTCAGAACGACGTCGATGTACGCGTCACGCGCTCCCCAGGGATCGCGGAGAAAGGCGCGCGCCGCCTCCTCGAAGGGCGCGGCGACCGCCTCCCGAAGCCCGTCCAGCGCCTCCCGCAGCGGCGCGCGCCAGGCCTGGCTCCAGCCGGGGTGGGCACCGGTCGAGCACCCGCATCCGCTCCTCCAGCGCTCGACCCCGTGCGAGCAGCTCCAGGAGGTGTATTCGCGAATCTCCACCTCCCGAGTCGGAGGATGCTTCTCGAGAAATTCGCCGTAGTTGGTCAGACGCACGTCGGGGCCCGCTTCGATTGCTCGAAGCGCGAAGGCAAGCGCCATGTCCCCGTGCGCATGATGGTGTCCGTACGTCTCCCCGTCGGTGGCGATGTGCACGAGCCCCGATGTGTCCGTCTTCTCGGGCAACCCCGCCTTCAATCGGCTGGAAAACCGCTGGCCGCTGTGGAGCAGCCCCCCGAACGCCACCTCCCTCGAGATCGGGTCGTCGTAGAAGAACAGATCGATCGACCGGCCGGAGGACAGCCGCAGGCGGTAGGGCACGGTCGGGTCGATTCCTGTCTCCTTAACGTCGCTCCAGCTCCCCTCGAAGGGGCGCTCTCGAACGGCCTGGTGCGGCGCCAGGACCGTGAAGCCAATCCCGAGCTCCGCCAGCACCTCGAGCGTCTCCAGGTCCACCGCCGTCTCCGGCAGCCAAATCCCCTCGGGGGAGCGCCCGAAGCGGTGACGAAAGTCGGCGATGCCCCAGAGGACTTGCGTGCGCTTGTCGCGCCGGTCGGCCAGCGGCAGGATGACGTGGTTGTAGGTGTGGGCGAGGGCGGAGCCGTGCCCCGAGAACCGCTCGCGGCTTTCGCGGTCCGCAGTGAGGACCGCCGCGTAGACTTCCGGCGCACTCTGCTCGAGCCACGAAAGCAGCGTCGGCCCGAAATCGAAGCTGATGCGCGCGTAGTTGTTGGTGATGGCGGCAATCCGCTTCTCGTCGTCGAGGATTCGGGAAGCGGCGTTGGGCGCGTAGCACTCCGCCGTGACGCGCTCGTTCCAGTCGTGATACGGGTACGCCGAGTCCTGAACCTCGATCGCCTCGAGCCACGGGTTCTCCCGAGGGGGCTGATAGAAGTGCCCGTGGACGCAGACGTACTGCGGCATCTACGCCGGCGTCTCGTCCGGGGCGGGAGCCGTTCCCGTGTCCTCGGCGTCGGCCGAAGAGATCTCCTCCGTTTCCTCGTGGACCGCCGGCTCGGGATCGGGCTTGAAAAAAAGCGCGGATAGCGGCGGAAGCGTGAGGGCGAGCGAGCACGGCCGGCCGTGCACGGCCTCCCCCGCCGCTTCGACGGCTTCCGGAGTCGGCAGTCCGCTGCCGCCAAACTTCGCCGCGTCCGTGTTGAGCAGCTGCCTCCAGACGCCGCCTCGAGGTGCGCCGACGCGGTAGCCGGACCGGACGACCGGCGTGAAGTTGAAGACGACCAGAACCGGGTCGCGAACCGTCTTTCCCTTTCGAAGGAAGGAAAGCACGCTCGCGTCGGCATCGTGGCAGTCGATCCACTCGAAGCCGGCGTGCGCCTCCGCGTCGAGCTCATGGAGCGCCGGCTCGGACCGGTACACGCGGTTGAGCTCCTCGACGCACCGCTGCACGCCGCGGTGCAACGGCTGCGCGAGCAGCTCCCAGTCGAGGCTGCGGTCGTGGGACCACTCCCGCCACTGCCCGAACTCTCCGCCCATGAAGAGCAGCTTCTTGCCCGGCTGCGAATAGAGGTCCGCGAGCAGCAGCCGGAGGTTCGCGAGCTTCTGCCAGGCGTCGCCCGGCATCTTGTCGGCGAGCGAGTACTTGCCGTGCACGACCTCATCGTGCGACAGCGGCAGCAGGTAGTTCTCGCTGGCCGCGTAGACCATCCGGAACGTCAGCTTGTTGTGATCGTACTTGCGGAAAATCGGATCCTCGCCGAGGTATTCGAGCGTGTCGTGCATCCATCCGAGGTCCCATTTCATTCCAAACCCCAGGCCGCCGATGTAGGTCGGGCGCGACACCATGGGCCAGGTGGTCGATTCTTCGGCCATCGTCTGCACACCCGGGTGTCGGCCGTAGACCTCCTCGTTCAGACGCCGCAGAAAGACGATCGCTTCCAGGTTCTCCGGACCGCCGAAGCGGTTGGCGACCCACTCGCCGTTCTTGCGCGAGTAGTCCAGGCGCAGCATCGAGGCGACCGCGTCGACCCGCAGGCCGTCCGCGTGGTAGCGCTCGAGCCAGTAGAGCGCGGAAGAGAGGAGGAAGCTGCGAACCTCGCCGCGCCCGTAGTTGAAGATCAGCGTCTTCCAGTCGGGGTGGTAGCCCTGCCGCGGGTCCGCGTGCTCGAAGAGGTAGGTGCCATCGAAGTAACCCAGGCCGTGCTCGTCGGAGGGAAAGTGCGAGGGCACCCAGTCGAGAATCACGCCGATGCCGCGCTGGTGTAGGTGGTCGACCAGGTACATGAGGTCCTGCGGCGTGCCGTAACGGGCGGTCGGCGCGAAGTAGCCGGTGGTTTGGTATCCCCAGGAGGCGTAGTAGGGGTGCTCCATCACGGGCAGGAGCTCGACGTGCGTGAAGCCCATCTGTTCGACGTAGTCGGCGAGTACGGGCGCGAGCTCGCGGTAGGTCAGGAAGTCGTCTTTCCTCGCGCTCCTGCGGCGCCAGGACCCGGCGTGCACCTCGTAGATCGACATCGGAGCCGTCAGGGAGTTCTTCGCGGCCCGCGCCGCCATCCACTCCGCATCGTCCCACTCGTACTCGAGGTCCCAGACGACCGAGCCCGTGTCGGGCGGCACCTCGTGGCGAAAAGCGAAGGGGTCCGCCTTGTCGGCGCGGTAGCCGCGCAACTTCGAGACGACGTAGTACTTGTAGACGGCGCCCTTGCCGATACCGGGCAGGAACCCCTCCCAGATGCCGGAGCTCCCGAGGCGCGAGAGCGGGTGGCGGCTCTTGCTCCAGCCGTTGAACTCTCCCATCACGAACACCGCCGCGGCGTTGGGCGCCCAGACGCCAAAGGAGGTGCCGGCGACTCCCTCGAGGGTGCGCGGGTGTGAGCCGAGCTTGTCCTGCAGGTGGAGGTGACTGCCCTCGTTGAAAAGGAAAAGGTCGTCCTCGGAGAGAAGCGCCGGGAGTCCAGGCGGTGTCGCCTCCGCGCCGCTGGCCGTGCCTGCCGGGGCGCGCTTCTTCTCGGTCACGAGCCTTCCCGCCCGGCGTGGCGGATCCGCGGAGACGTCAGGCCTTCTTTCCGGGAAGCAGGACGAACACCAGGCCAATCACGCCCATGCCCAGCGAGAGCCAGCGCGCGGTTTCCCAGGTCTCCTTCCGGCTCTTCTCCTGGCTCGAGAACGTCGACTTGAGCGCGCCCTCCACGCTGTCGTAGCCGGCCCGCCGGCTCGAGGCCAAGAGAAATCCCGCGATCCCGAGAACCAGCAGAATCATTCCAATCCTCCGCATGCTTGTCCCTCCTTCTTCCGACGGCCGGCTCGACTCAGTACTTCCGCATCGAGGGGTCGATCCTTTCCGCCCAGGCGTTGACGCCGCCCGCGAGGTTGACCGCCTTCTCGTACCCCATCTGGCGGAGAAACTGGACGGCGTTGGCGCTGCGCGCCCCCGAGCGGCAATAGACCACGAGATCGCAGTCCTTCGGGATCTGGCTCAGGCTATTCGGCAGCGCTCCCAGCGGAACCTTGAGCGAGCCCGCCAGATCGGCCAGGGCGTACTCGTGAGGCTCGCGCACGTCGAGGAGCGCTGGGGGATCGCCGCGGTCGCGCATTTGCTTGAGCTCCTCGACGGTGACCTGCGGGACCGGACCGGCCATGGGGGAAACGATATCAGTCGCCGGTCCGGCACCCACACTCCCGCAGAACGCCTCGTAGTCAATGAGTGTCGTGACGGTCGGCCGGGCGCCGCACACGGCGCAGTCCGGGTTGCGCCGCAAACGGATCTCACGGAAGTGCATCGCGAGCGCGTCTACCAGGAGCAGCCGGCCCACGAGCGTCTCGCCGCGCTCGAGAATGAGCTTCAAGACTTCGGCGGCCTGGATCACACCGAGAAGCCCCGGCAGGACGCCCAGGACACCCGCCTCCGCGCAGGACGGAACGAGCCCGGGAGGCGGCGGCTCCGGATGAAGGCACCGGTAGCAAGGGCCGCGACCCGCCCAGAATACCGACGCCTGTCCGTCGAATCGATGGATCGAGGCCCACACGTTCGGCTTGCCCGCCAGGACGCAGGCGTCGTTGACGAGATAGCGCGTCGGGAAGTTGTCCGTCCCGTCGGCGACGATGTCGAAGCCACGCAGGATCTCGAGCGCGTTGGCAGAGGTCAGCCGCTCGCCCAGAGGGATCACCGTAACGTCCGGGTTCAGGCCGCGCAACCGTTGCGCCGCGGCCTGGGGCTTGCGCCGCCCGACGTCCGGCGTTCCAAAGAGGACCTGCCGCTGCAGGTTCGATTCGTCGACGCGGTCGAAGTCGAGGATTCCGATCGTCCCCACGCCCGCCGCGGCAAGGTAGAGCGCGAGCGGCGATCCCAGACCTCCCGCACCGACAACGAGCACACGCGCCGCCTTGAGACGACTCTGTCCCGCAATTCCCACCTCCGGCAGGAGGAGGTGCCGCGCGTACCGGCGCAGCTCCGCGTCCGAGAGGTCCGGGAGGGCCACCGCTGTGTCGCTCGGCAGAGACGTCGCTTCGGTCATGACGATCGGGAGAGCTCGATCCGAAAAGTGGAGCCGCGACGCGAGACCTCGCAGGCGCCGAAGGAGGTCTGTGCCACTGCCGGGCGCACGGTCTCCTCGATCTCGAGCTCGGAGAAGCCATGGCCCCGAGCCATCAGCCGCTGGAGAAACGACGGCACCCGCAGCCATCCCCACAGGGGCGCATGGTCGAGACGAATATCCACGTCGCAGGCCTCGGCGTCCGGCTCGTAGATCCAGAACCGGCCGCCCGGCGACAGCAGCCGGTGCACCGCCTCGAGCCCGCGCTGCGGCTCCTCCCAGTGGTGAAACGACAGAACAGAAACCGCGAAATCAAAGCCCCGTTCAAACGCCGCGTCCTCGACGCGCCCCTCGCGGAACTCGAGGTTCGGCAAGAGCGGTCCCCGGCGAGCCTGCTCCAACATCGCGGCCGAGGCGTCCAGAGCCACGACCTGGAGCCCGGGATTGGCCGCCGCGAGCAGCCGGTCAAACCTTCCGGGCCCGCAGCCGATGTCGAGCAATCGCCCCTCTTCGATGGGGATCTCGGCTCCGATCCGCCGGTGGAGGGGTGTGAGCGACGGCTCCGCCCAACGGCGATAGAAGAAGGACGCAATCGTGCCGAACCGCTCGGGCTCGGCTCCCTTGAGATTCACCTTCTTCTAGCGTAAACCTAAACGGGCAACCGTACGCCGAACTCGACTCGATCCGGTTTCACGGTCCACGGTCCACGATCTGGTAAATTCCGCCCTCCGGAGGTCTCATTTGCTCCCCGAATTCCAAAACGAGTCCCTGACGGACTTCGCCGACGAAACCCACCGGAGAGCCTTCGCGGAGGCCCTGAAACGCGTCGAGAGCCGCCTGCCGATGCTCGGGAAGAACCGGATCGGGGGGAAGTCGGTCGGCGGGGGCAAGTCTTTCGAGTCGGTCAACCCTTGCAACCCGAAGCAGGTTATCGGCCGCTTCCCAGCCGGTACGGCCGCCGACGCCGGCCGCGCCCTCGAGGCCGCCACGAAGGCCTTCCCCGGCTGGAGCCGCTTGCCGGCCGACGAGCGTGTGGCCCTCATCCTGAGCATCGCGGCGATCCTACGCCGCCGCAAGCACGAGTTCTCCGCGATGATGGTTCTCGAGGAGTCCAAGTCCTGGGCCGAGGCGGACGGCGACACCGCAGAGGCGATCGACTTCTGCGAGTTCTACGCGCGCGAGGCGGAGCGGCTGGCCGGGCCCCAACCCCTGACGCCCTATCCCGGCGAGCGCAACGAGCTCGAGTTCATCCCGCTCGGCGTGTGCGCCGTGATCCCGCCCTGGAACTTCCCGCTCGCGATCCTGGCCGGCATGACGACGGCGGCCCTTGTGACGGGAAACACAGTGGTTCTGAAGCCTTCCTCGGACGCCGCCGGCATCGCGACGATGTTCGTCGAGGCGTGCGAGGAGGCGGGCGTTCCCGGTGGTGTGCTCAACTTCGTCACGGGCGGCGGCTCCACAGTCGGCAACGCGCTCGTCGAGAGTCCGAAGACGCGTCTGATCGCCTTCACCGGCTCGCGCGGGGTCGGGGTGGAGATCTCCGAGAAGGCGGGCACGGTCGTTCCGGGGCAGATCTGGATCAAGCGCGCCGTCCTCGAGATGGGAGGCAAGGACTTCATCCTGGTGGACGAGACGGCCGACCTCGAGGAGGCGGCCAAAGGCGCGGTCGCCGCCGCCTTCGGCTTCCAGGGGCAGAAGTGCTCGGCCTGCTCCCGCCTGATCGTTCATCGCAAGGTCCACAAGGAGCTGCTCGCCCGCGTCGTCGCGAAGACGAAGGCGCTTTCGGTCGGGGACGTACGCGATCCCAGGAACACGGTCGGCGCCGTAATCAACGCCGGCGCGCAGAAGAAGATCCTCGACTACGTGAGGGTCGGGCGTCGGGAAGGCAAGGTCGTGGCGGGCGGCGAGGCCGGCCCGAAGACCGGCTACTACGTGATGCCGACGGTCGTGGACGGCATCAAGCCGCACCACCGCCTCGCGCAGGAAGAGATTTTCGGGCCGGTGCTCGCGGTTCTGCCCGTCAAGACCTTCGAGGAAGGCCTCCGGGTCGCCAACGGCACGGAGTACGGCCTGACGGGCGCGCTCTACTCGCGAGACCGCGCGCGGCTGGAGCGCGGAAAGCGCGAGCTCTTCTGCGGGAACCTGTATCTGAACCGCAAGTGCACGGGGGCGCTCGTCGGTGTGCACCCGTTCGGCGGCTTCAACATGTCGGGCACGGACTCCAAGGCGGGAGGACGCGAGTACCTCCTCCTCTTCACTCAAGCCAAGGCGATCTCGGAGAAGCTCTGAACGCGCCGTGCTCTTGCACGGAAGGAGGGACAATCATGCCCTGGCTGTTTGGCCTCGCCGTTCGAATCCCTGCCGGCGCGCGGCGGTCTGAGGCGTCATGACGAGAGGTGCGTACCCCGCGCCGGCCGGCCGCTTCGACTCGGTCGGTTTCTCGGAGATCGTCAAGGTTCGCAACCGCGTTCTGGACCTGCTCGCCGCCGGCGAAACCGTGTGGCGTTTCGAGGGGGGCGAGCCTTACATCCCGACTCCGCAACCGATCAAAGACGCGATGACGCGGGCGCTTCAGCGCAACCAGACCCGCTACGCGCCTTCCTCGGGAATTCCCGAGCTGCGGAAGGCGATCGTCGCCAAGGTCGCCCGCCGCAACGCCATCCCGGCGGACAAGGACAGCCCGATCGTCGTCAACGGAGGCATGCACGGCCTGTTCGCGTCCTTCGCCACACTTCTGAATCCGGGTGACGAAGTCCTGCTCTTCTCTCCGTACTGGACGCCGATCGTCGATGTGATCACCTACCAGGGAGCAACGTCCGTCCGAGTCCCGACGGCCGCGGCTCGCCGGGAGGGCCTCTTCCGGACGCTGGAGAAGGCGGTCACGCCCCGGACGAAGGTGCTCTTCTGGAACTCTCCCACCAACCCGACCGGCGAGGTCTTCACCCGCGCCGAGGTGGAGGAGATTTCCCGCTTCGTCTTCGAGCGCGGCCTCGCCGTAATCTCCGACGAGGCGTACGAGGACCTGATCTATGAGGGCGAGGGCCACGTCTCGCCGGCGTCCCTTCCCGGCATGGAGGAGCGCACGATTTCGGTCTTCACACTGTCGAAGACCTATTCCATGACCGGGTGGCGCGCGGGATACGTCATCGTTCCGGAGCGCTATCGGACCGCGATGCAAACCGTCGTCCTCTACACGATCAACGGCGTCTCGACCCCGACCCAGTGGGCGGCGCTCGAGGCCCTGTCGCTACCCGACGACTTCCTCCGCGAGGCCCGGGAGGGGTACCGCCGCCGCCGCGACCGTCTCGTCGCGGGGCTACGCGGGGCGGGGTTCGACGTCGAAGCGCCGCGCGCGGCGCTCTATCTCTTCCCGAAGATTCCCGCCTTCCTGGGATCCGACTCCCGCACCGCCGCCCAGACGCTGATCGACTCGGCGCGCGTGGCGACCGTGCCGGGACTCGTCTTCGGGCCGGAGGGAGAGGGGCATCTGCGCTTCTCCTTCTCCGTGGGCGAGGAGACCATCAGCGGAGGTGTCGAGGCCCTCACGGCCTTCGCCGGAAAAGAGCTCCAGGCGCGATAGCGCCGTGTAACCGAAGTCTTGACGCTATCGGGACTCCGTTACACGACACGAGCGGGTGCCGTTGCCGCGTCACTTCGGGAAAAAGAGAAGCAGCGTCAGGAGCGCCCCGATCCCGAAGGAGATCCAGGGGTTCGAGACGAAATACCCGTAGGCCATGAGCGCGACTCCGAGAAAGAGCGGGCGCGGCTCTCCGGATTTCTTCCCGTAGCGAAACGCCGCGAAGCCGACCAGGCCGAAGAAGACGGCGATCACGATCGTGGCAAGAGAGATCCCGAACAAGTCCATGTTCCTTCGCCCGCCTTACCCTTTCAGCTTTTCCATTCGCCGGACCGCTTCGCGCAGCGTCTCCTCCCGCTTGCAAAAGGCGAAGCGCACGTAGCCCCGGCCGCGCGCCTTGTTGTCGTAAAAGAAGGAGGGCGGGATCGCCGCGACGCCGACCTCCTCCAGGAGGTACCGGCAGAACGCAACGTCGTCCTCGAAGCCGAAGGCGGAGAAGTCCGCGCAAAGGAAATACGTGCCCGCGGGCTTTCGAACGCCGAAACCGATCCGGGAAAGCTCGCCCGCGAGGAAATCGCGCTTGCGGCGGTAGTCGGCCAGCAGGTTCGCGTAGTAATCGGGACCGGCCGCCAGCGCCGCCGCCGCGCCGTGCTGCAGCGGCGTGGCCGTGGCGAAAGTGATGAACTGGTGCGCCGCGCGGACCGCCGACGTGAGCTCGGCGGGCGCAGCGGCCCAGCCGACCTTCCACCCGGTCAGCGAGAAAGTCTTTCCGAAGCTCGAGATCGTGATCGTCCGCTCGCGCATCCCGGGAAGCCCCGCCATGGGGATGTGCTCGCCCTCGAAGACCAGATGCTCGTACACCTCGTCGGTGATACAGAGCAGGTCCCGCTCCCGGCAGACCGCCGCGAGAAACTCGAGCTCTTCCCGCGAGAAGACCTTGCCCGTCGGATTGTTCGGCGTGTTGACGAGCAGGGCCCGGGTCGAAGGCGTCACCGCCGCCCGGAGCTCCTCACGATCGAAGCTCCAGTCGGGCGAGCGAAGCGTCACGACTTGCGCGACGGCGCCCGCCATCCGGACACTCGGCTTGTAGGAGTCGTAGTAGGGCTCGAAGAGCACGACCTCATCTCCGGCGCCGCAGGTCCCCTGGATCGCAGCAAAGATCGCCTCCGTCGCGCCCGACGTGACGGTCAGCTCCGTGTCGGGAGCGTAGTCGAGCCCGTAGTCGCGCCGGTACTTGGCCGACAGCGCGGCGTGGATCTCCGGAATGCCGCTCATCCGGGCGTATTGGCCGCGGCCGGCTCGCACCGCCGCAATCGCTGCCTCCTTGACGAACTCCGGGCCATCAAAATCGGGAAACCCTTGAGCGAGATTCACCGCGCCGCGCTCGTTGGCCAGGCGCGTCATCTCCGTGAAGATCGTCGTGCCGAAGCCTTCGAGCTTGAGGGCTAGCGCGGGGCGCATCGTGCAGATGATAAGCGCGCGGCCGATTGATACGATGCGCAAGCCGCAAATCGGGAATCGACAAACGACAATCGGTTCTCCGATTCACGGTTCACGACTCACGGAGAGAACCAATGCCTCCACAGAAGCCCCACTACCGCGTCGCGATCATCGGCTCCGGGCCCGCCGGCTGGACCGCCGCCCTCTACGCCTCGCGGGCCGAGCTCGGACCGGTCGTCATCGAGGGCCCGCAGCCGGGCGGGCAGCTCACGATCACGACGGACGTCGAGAACTATCCCGGATTCCGCGACGGGATCCAGGGTCCGGAGCTGATGGAGATCTTCCGAGAGCAGGCCAAGCGCTTCGGCACCGAGGTCGTGCTCGACACGGTCACCGGTGTGGACTTTTCGTCGCGCCCGTTCCGCCTGACACTCGACGCCGGTGGAGGTCTCACGGCCGACGCCGTCATCGTGTCCTCGGGCGCCTCCGCGAAGCTTCTCGAAATCGAGTCGGAGGGCCGGCTCATGGGCCACGGGGTCTCGGCCTGTGCCACCTGCGACGGATTCTTCTTCAAGGGAAAAGAGGTCGCGGTCGTCGGCGGCGGCGACACGGCAATGGAGGAAGCGACGTTTCTGACCAAGTTCGCTCCGAAGGTCACGATCATTCACCGGCGCGAGGAGTTCCGGGCTTCCAAGATCATGCTCGAGCGCGCGCGGAAGAACCCGAAGATCGCGTGGAAGTTGAACGCCGCCGTCGTCGAGGTCCTTGGAGACGCGGCGTCCGGGGTCAGCGGACTGACGCTCGAGGACACGCGCGACGCCGCACGGTCTCGCTTCGCCACACAGGGGCTCTTCATCGCCATCGGGCATTCGCCCAACACGGCGATTTTCAAGGGCAAGCTCGACATGAACGAGGTCGGATACCTCAGGGTGCGGCATCCCTCGACCTGCACTTCCGTCGAAGGGGTCTTCGCCGCGGGCGACGTGGCCGACCCGACCTACCGGCAGGCGGTCTCCGCGGCGGGCGAAGGTTGCAAGGCGGCCATCGACGCCGAACGCTGGCTCGCGTCGCAGGGGATCCATTGACGGAAGACCCGGACCCGCGCAACGCGCGGTTTCTGCCGATCCTGCGCTACGTCCTCGGCTTCATGATTCTTCTCGGCCTGATCGCGTTCCTCCTCGCCCGGCTGCTGCACCGCTAGCGGGGTCTCACTCCCGGGACGAGCGGAAAACACCGGGAGGCGATCCCCGTACTATGGGTCGAAGCCATGCGCTCGAGCCGGTGGAACCGCGTCAATCCGTGGCGGCGCCTCGGGCCGCTTCCGCGTTCGGTCTGGATCCTGTTCACGGCCTCACTCGTCAATCGCGCCGGCTCGATGGTTCTCTCCTTCCTCGTGATCTATCTGACGCGGGAGCGCGGCTTCTCGCCCGAGCGCGCCGGTTTCGTCCTGTTCCTCTACGGTCTGGGAGCCATCGTCACGGCGCCGGTCGCAGGCCGCCTGGCGGACCGATGGGGGGTCGTGCCCGTCATGCGCACGTCTCTCTTGCTCTCGGGCATCACCCTGCTCGTCTATCCGCTCGCCCGGACCATGCCCGCCATCATCGCCGTCACGCTCGCTTTGGCAATGTTGACCGAGGCCTTCCGCCCCGCGGCAATGGCGTTCCTCGCCGAGACGGTCGAGCCGGCCCGGCGCAAGGCTGCCTTCGCCCTTTACCGCCTGGCGATCAACCTCGGCATGGCCGTCGGCCCCGCCATCGGCGGCATCCTGGCGACGATTTCCTTCCGATACCTGTTTCTGGTGGACGGCGCGACCTCGCTCGCGGCCGGGGTCGTCTTCGTCGTGTCGCGGCTGCCGGGCCGGCGCGCGGCGCGTCCGGCCGGTGTGCAAACGACGACGACGCGTCTGCGCCTCTCGACCGCGGCGCACGCCGATCCGCGCTTCCTCTTCTTTCTCGCGAGCGTGTTTCCCGTCACCGTCGTTTTCTTCCAGCACATTTCTTCGATGCCCCTCTTCGTCGTCCGAAACCTCGGCCTCTCCGCGGCGACGTTCGGCCTTCTCTTCTCACTCAATTGCCTCCTGATCGTCGTCTTCGAGGTCGCCTTGAACGCCGCCACGGCGCACTGGCCGCACCGCCGCACGCTCTCGATCGGCGCCTTCCTGTCGGGGGCCGGTTTCGGCGCCATGGCCTTCGCCTGGAATGCCTGGTCGCTCGCGGCCACGGTCGTCCTCTGGACCTTCGGCGAGATGCTCTTCTTTCCGGCCTCGGCCGCCTATGCGACCGACATCGCCCCGGACGCGCGCCGGGGCGAGTACAGCGGGCTCTACACGATGGCCTTCTCTCTGGCCTTCGCCGTCGGGCCCTGGGCCGGCACGGTCGTGCTCGAGCGCCTGGGGCCCCGCACGCTCTGGGGACTGACGTTCGTGCTCGGGTTGGCCGCCGCGGCCATGTTCCTGCGGCTTCCCGAGCCCTCAACCCATCACGCGGCGCCCGATCAGACGCTCCCCGACGCGGCCGGCGCGGCGGAAATCTGAGCCGAGCTGTTCCGCTCCGAGGCCGGCGGCCAGGGTCAGCGCGTCAACGGCTCAGGAACGGTCCGATTCGGATCCGTAACACGCCCGGAACAGCGCGCGGGAATCGATCGGGTTGAAACCGGGATACTCGAGCTGCCTGCCCCGCAGGACACGGACCTCTCGGATCCGCGAGGTCACGACCCGATTGCCGAACTCCAGACGCAGCCCGCAGGCGGCGACGACGTCACACTTGATTGCGCTGCCGCCCCAGGTGCACCCGGCGATCGGGATCCGGGCCGGAGAAAGGCCCTGGAGGTCGAACCATCCCCCGGAGATCGAATAGGTCAGGTCCTCGTGGACGTGGATGGAGTAGACGGAGTTCTCGGTCGAGACGACGAGCCGGTCACCGGAGCGCAGATCGGCCTTCCGCACCGACTCGAGCCGCCCGACCTGCTCGAGCATGGCGTTCACGGTCCGCGCACAGGCGATCACAGGCTCAACTCTCCCGACTCCTTAGCAATTTTCCCTCATTTCGGCCCGGCCGGCGAGCCCGAGAAAACCACCCCGATATTGGCGACTGTGTCCCCCTTTTTCATCGACGGCACGGAACAGACGTACAGAACCACTCCGGCCGCCGGGGCGCGCGCCTCGAAGACCTTTCGTCCCAGGTAGTCGGTCACGTACCCCACTTTCATGCCTTCCGCCACATAGGTCCCCCGGGCAACGCTCGGATAGAAGATTCCGGTCTGCTCGCTCGAAATCGTCTTGATGCTCTCGATCCAGACCGGGTGCTCCACCATTGTCGCCGCGCCGGGCAGCATCTTCAAGTACCGCATGACGGACAGCGTTCCGTCGGTGAGCGCCGCCACGTCGTCGGGCTCGACGGTCCCCGCGTGCCCCGCCTCGACCGTGATCGAGGGCTTGCCGCGCGTCGAGGCGGTGCTGTCGAGATAGCGCGAGGCGTTCGGGTCTTTTGGCCGGTCGGCTGCGATGATGATGGTGCCCAAGCCGAATGCAAGAACCATCTCGCGCGAGATCGCGTCCTGCTTCTCGTTGCCCGTCTTCAACCAGTAGCTGTAGGGCCGCAAATCCTCATCCAGGTCCCCGCCGTGAAAGTCGATCAAGTCGTCGCACCGCTCGACGATCTGGCGCGTGATGAGATACAGCGCCCGTTCCGTCTGCGTCCCATCGGCCTTCCCCGGATAGAAGCGATTCATGCTCTTGCCGTCCACCGGGTTGACGTGCGGGACCTTCTGCTCGAAGGACGCGATGTTCACGAGCGGCACGAGGATCACGGTTCCCGAGACCTCCGCGGGGTCGAGCCTCTCGATCAGCTTCTCGATCGCGATGATCGAGGCGTACTCGGTGCCATGCGCTCCCGCGACGAGCGCCAGGACCGGGCCCGGCCGGGCTCCCTGGACGACGGCCACCGGGATATCGAGCCCGGCGTCGACACCGGCGGGGACGCCGAGAATGCCTGTTGCCTTCTGGCCGACAGCCGCCGCCGCGGTCCCCACCGAAAACGGCCCGCGCTGCTGCCCGGCGGCCGGCGATGCGAGACCGACGAGCAACCCGACCACAGGGATGAAGACGCGTCGCATGAGACCTCCTTTTCTCAGTGCCTAGTCGCTTCAACATTCTTCAGTCGACCTGACCAACCAGTGGACCGCCGCTTTCACTGTCGCGGCTTCGACACTTCGTGCGAGAGCGGAGCGGCCATCCACTTGTCGAAGACCGCCCGGACATCGACGCCGGTCCCCTGCTGGAGCAGCTCCGGAAGTTCCTCCAAACGGAAGGCGCGCCGCTCTCTCCCGCTCCAGGCGAGGAGCACGCGCAGGGCGTCGCGAAGGCTCTTGGCCCCGCCGGTCTCCTGGCGGATCCGGTCGTCCATCTCCGCCGCCATGAGGCCCCCGCGCGCGAAGGTGTTCGAGCCGGTGCGGAAGTCGCTAGCGTAGCGCGTCGAGGCCACGCGGGAGAGCTCGGCGGTGGACATCCGGCGGATGAATTCGGGAGCTTCCTGGAGCGGCCGCCGGAACCGATACTGAAGCATCGCCGCGCGGTAGGCGGCCGGGTCCGAGCGCCCCTGCGACAGAGCCACGATCGCGGCGTACTGCGCGAATCCCTCGCTGAACCAGATCGTGTCGATCACCGGCGCGAGCTCCCAGGTGAACGGGTAGTACCCCTCGCCGTGGCAGCGCTTGGGAATCCAGGCGTGCGCGATGTGGTGCGCGAAGTTGTAGCGCGCTGGTTGGACGTCGCCCGCGCCCGCGCCCGGGCGAATCGCGTCCTCCGCGGCGAGAAAGACCGTGCTGCTGTCCAGGTGCTCCATGCTGAAGCCATAGCCGTGATCCCCGTCGATCGGCTTCAGGATTTCCTGGTAGACGGTGTAGTGCGCAAAAGGGGTCGAGCCGAAATAGTCGGCCATCGCCTCAAGGGCTTCCCGCGCGAGCCGCGCGGTCAGAACCGCGTCCGACTCCACCTCCGCATACGAGGCAAGGAAGAGCGGCACGCGAGCCTCCACCCGCAAGACCGAGAGGCCCGGGCCCATCGCGACCTGGGAGTCGGCCAGCGCGTAGAAGTCCGCCGCGGAGGCCCGGACCGTTCTTTTCGAAGGCGGCGCCGCCGGTGCGAGCGTCGAAAAGACGGGCCAGTCTTCCGGCGCGCGGACCTCGAGGCGGATCGGGCGGTCTTCGCTTCCCTCGAAGTAGCCGAAGACCGAGTACCCCAGGATCCCGACGTAGCCGGGCCGCGTCTTCGAGGCATCCGCCGCGGCCAGAATCTCCTTCTCCATTCGCGCGAGGTCGACTTCGTAGGCGACGCGGTCAAAGGAGCCGGCGCCTTCGATCCGCCACCGCGGCCCCTCGTCCCGCCGGACGGTCAAGGCCTTTCCGTCAGCCGAGAAGGCCTTGACGCCGGAGACGAAGCGGTCGTAGGGCGCCTCCCCGTACGCCATCGGGATCGCCCTTGGGATCACGAGGATCTGTGGCGCCGAGAGGTCGGCCGCGGTGATCTCGACGCGCACCCAGCCGGGCGCCGAGCCCGGGAAGGTCAGCCGGTAGCCGAGCGGAATCGCGTCTCCGGCCGGCGCGACGCGAGCGAGCGAGAAGAGCCCGGCCGCGGCCAGTCCGGCTCGCTGGAGCCATCGGGTCGTTTTCATCAGCTTGCGATCGATCGTTTCTGGCAAGATTCTACCGAGAGAGGCGAGATGCCCGAGACGTTATCCCAGGGTGCACGGATCCGCTACGACGTCGCGGGAGAGGGTGGGCCTGTGCTTCTTATGCTCCCCGGCTGGTGCGACAACCGCACTCAGTTTCAAAAGCTCGCCCCGCTGTGCGCGCAAAGACGACGTATCCTCTCCCCGGACTGGCGCGGCCACGGCCAGTCGGAGGCTCCTTCCGGCGACTTTGGGTACCGAGAGCTCCTGACGGATACCGCCGCGGTCATCGAGGCGAGCGGCGCCCGCCAGGTCGTGCCGGTCACGATGGCGCACGCGGGCTGGGTGGCGATCGGGCTGCGCCGGCGGCTGGGGCCGCAGAGGATCCCGAAGGTCGTTTTCCTCGACTGGACGATTTTCGATCCGCCGCATCATCTCCTGCAGGCGCTCGCGGCTCTGCAGGACCCTGAGCACTGGAAGTCGACGCGCGCCCAACTCTTTTCGCTCTGGCTGTTGGACGCGGATCGCTCGATCTCCGACTACGTCCACCGAACGATGGGCGACTATGCCTTCGGCATGTGGGCCCGGGCCGGGCGGGAGATCGCCGCCGCCTACGCCCGGGAAACGAGTCCCATGACGGCCCTGGCGGCGCTCGAGCCCCCGACGCCGACGCTTCATCTCCACGCGCTTCCCAAAGACGAGGCCTTCCGAGAGGCCCAGGAAGCGTTTGGGAAGAGTCACCCCTGGTTTCGGTCGCGGCGGCTCGAGGGAAAGACGCACTTTCCGGCTCTCGAGACACCGGAGGCCGTCGCCGCGGCGATCGAGGAGTTTCTGGCCGCGGGCTAGGGACGAACCGATGCGGTCTGGCGGGTCTCCTCGAGGCCTGCGATGCCCGCGTCGGCGCGGCTCCAAACTTCCCGAAGCTCTAAGTAGGCCTTCTGTGCCGCCGTGATGTCGCCCTGCCTCGAGGCGGCCCGTGCGAGACCGAGCAGCGACTGCGCCCTTCGGGGTGCCCGCGCAAGCGACACCTCGAATTCCTTGAGGGCCTCGGCGGGTCGGTTCGACGCGAGCAGCATCTCGCCCGCGAGCTCGTGTGTCGACTTGACGACGTCCGGCGGACCGAAGTCGAAGCTCATCGCGTCTTCCGCTGCCGCGGCTTCCCGGACGAGCGCCAGGGCGCGGTCGGTCTGATCCCTCGCGAACAAGATCTTCGCCTCGAGCTCCTTGCGCAGAACCGCGTCCGTGTCGGGCCAGCCGGACGCATAGGGCATCGCCATCGCCCCCCCGCCGTGCGCGTGGCCGGCGGGGCTCGCGTCCCCGCCCTTTTTCGCGCTCATCCGTACGAGCGCTTCGTCGGCGCCGGTCCCGTCGCCGGCCTGGAGCGCGCGGAGGCCGTCCACGAAGATCTCGAGATTGCGCGCCGGAAGGTCGTCGGCCGCGACGCGGATCTCCGCAGCGTCGCTCTTCCATCGTCCGGTCTCGACGAGGTAGGCGGCGCGCATCGCGACCAGGCTCGCCCGCGCCTTCTTCGAGCCGCTCTGGCGCGCATCCTCCTCCATCGTGGCGAGCGTCCTCCGCGCGTCGGCATAGCGTCCCTGCTGCAAATACGCGTACCCGAGCCACGAGAGCGCATGGAAGCTATGCGCGTCCGCCCCGAGCTTCCGGCGCCCGGCCCGGTCGAGCGACGCCTTCCAGGACGCCTCGTTGCAGGCGGCGACGGCCTCCCACATCCCGGAGGCGAGGAAGATGTGGGACGGCATGTGGAGGGCATGAGTGGCGGCGGGCGCGATCTTCGCGTAGGCGCGCGCCGCGCGCATACCGAGGGGAGCGTGGATCGGATCGTCGTAGGAGTGGATCAGGTAGTGGGCGGCGCCGGGGTGCCGCGGGTTCTTCGCGAAGACCTCCTCGACGATGGCCGCCGCTCTCATGTAGGTCGCAAAGTCGCGCTTGCCCTCGCACGTGCCGAGCAGCGCCAGGGCGTAAAGGCTCGCCGCGTCGAGGTCTTCCGGGAACTCCGCGTAGAGGAGCCGCATCGCCTCGGCGTAGGCGTGGTCGCGCTCCGCCTTCTCGCCCTCGGCGTAGAGGATTTCGACCGCCTCGAGGTACATCTTCTCGCGCCGCGTCGGCGCCTTCGCCAGCCGCGCCGCCCGCGTCGGGGCCAGACGCTCGAGAGCCTTTCGAGCCGCGTCCCGATCCTGCTCCTGCCAGAGGGGATGGTTGAACGTCATCGCCTCGCCCCAGTAGGCCATCGCGAAGCCGGGCTCGAGCTTCTGCGCCTGCCGGAATTCCTCGGCCGCGTCGTCGAACTCGAAGCTGTGCAGGAGCAGGGCCCCCCGCAGGAAGCGCGCCTGCGCCGGAGCGGACCCCGAGGTCGCGAAGGCGATGCTCCCGAGATCGTCGCCTGTTTCCTGCGCCCCGGCCCGGGCGGCGGCCGCGAGCACGCACGCGCAGAGCAGCAGCGCGCGCAGACGTCTCACTTGCCTTCGATTCTGCGCGTCAGCGCGGGCACCCGCCCGAGCAGCCGCGCGCACAGCGCGAGCTGTCCCCGGTGGTACTCCTCGTGTGAGATGCCGTGGTTCATCCAGGCCAGCCGGGTGCCCATCTTGCCGTCGAAGCGGCGGATGAGCTGCAGTATGTGCAGCTCTCCCGCCTCCCGAAACCTCCGCTGCCCCTCCGTGTGCGTCTTCTTGAGCGCGTCGAGCAACTGCGCCTTCGTCCGCTTGGCCGAGATGCCCCTCCCGTACTCGTGCAGAAAGCCCTCGTAGGACTTGCGCTGGAAATCGCCGTCCGCGCGCGCCAGCTCGCCGACCATCAGCGTACCGGACTCGACAATGTGCTGGATCAACTCGATGACCGAGCGGCTCTTTTCGCCCGGCTTGAAGCCCAGGTCCTTCTCCGGAAGGCTCTGCACCTCGTCGATCACGCCTTCGCGCGTGAAGCCCCAGGCTTCCAGCGCCTCTTCCAAGAGCGTCATGTATTCCTTCATCTGCTCCACCCTGACAAGATCAGGCTCTTCGGACCCTCCGGAACGGCCCAACAGGATACAACGCGCCCCGAAGGCGGGCCCGGCAAATGGAGTCCGATTTCACCCGTTGACTCGATGCGGGTAAGATCTCCCCGGTCACGGCACGGCCCCCGCGATCGAGACCTTTCGAAGAGGAGCACGGATATGAAGCGCGAAGTTTTGTTCCTTGTCACAGCCGTCGCGCTGGCGTCGGCAGGATCGGTCCTGGCACCCTCGGCGCTGTCCGGTCAGGCCGCGGGCGAGACGTTCACCGCTACCGCGTCGGTGAAAACGCCCACAAAGAGCGCCAGCGCGCCCGTCGTGATCGCGGTTGAGCATTTCTCGAGCGACGCGGATCGCGCCTCGGTGACGGCCGCGCTCAAGATCGGTGGCACACCGGCGGTGCGTCAGGAGCTGGTCAAGCTGAAGGATGCCGGCTACATCGAGGTCGGCCTGCACCGCACGACGATCAAGTATGCCTTCTCCCGCCCGACCGGGGACGGGCGCCTCGTCACGGTCATCACCGCGGAGCCGATCGTCCACCTCGGCGCTGGCGCCCCGGACGCCAAGCCCAAATCGGGCTACGACCTCGCGGTCGCGCTGCTCTACTTGGACGCGAAGAGCAGCGGCCACGGCGAGCTGGCGCCGGCCGCAAAGGTCAAGACGAACGAGTCCGGAGCGGTCGTCATCGACGACTACGGCGTCGACAAGGTGTGGCTCAAGAACGTCGCCCGAGCAAAGTAGACGTCCCGGACTTGCGCTTCTCCCGCCCGGAGCGGCTCGACCCGCTCCGGGTCAGTCGCCCCAGTCGTCCTCGTCCTCCTCTTCGTCTTTCTCGGTCCGCGGCTCCTCCGGTTCCTTGACCGTCATGAGCTGCACGTAGCCCTTTGCCTTCATCGCGTCGTTGAAGGCCGGTATCGCCCTTCCGTACAGCTCTTCGAACGACTGTCGCGCCTCAACGAGTTGACCCGACAGCAGGTCGTAGACCTCGAGCTCCGCCTTGGTCGGCGGGAAGTCGGCGTTGCCTGAAACGTCGGCCGCTCCGGGGCCGACCTCCGCCTGAAGCCACAGCAGCTTCAAGTAGAGCTGGAGCGGGCCGCGGAACGACTTTGTGTCCGCCTCGGCGAGAGTCGGCTGCAGGAGCTGGTCCTCGACGGCGCGGATCTTCTTCTCGAAATCCTCCGCCGCCGCGACGTCCGCCTTGTCGGCCTTTTCCGCGGCGAGCATCCTCTTGAAGTCCTCGAGCTGCTTGCGGCTCCACTCGATCTCGTTGATCATCCCGGCCACTGCGTTGGTGTCGCGGTAGAGCGCGAGCGAAAGCTTCGTCGCGGCCTCGACATCGGCCTCGCTACCGGCTGAATTCGGGTCCTTCCGCACGACGAGCTTCTGCGTTCCTTCCTCTTTCCCGCTCACGGCGAGCCGCACCGTGTAGACGCCCGGCGGGACGAGCGGGCCGTTCTTCAATTCGCTGATGCCGTAGTAGTACACGTCGCGGTGGTCCTTGCCCCGGAAACGCTTCTCTTCCCAGAGGTGCGGGTTGCCCGAGGGAGTCGTCCGCAGGCGGACCTCCGTCGTCGGCTCGTAGCGCAGGTCCCATGAGATCCGATTGACGCCCGCCTTGTTCGTTCCCCGAATCGTTCGGACCATTTTGCCGGCCTCGTCCAGGATCCGGACCTCGATCGGGCCCTTCTTCGAATGCTTCTCGCCATCGGGCTCCCGCTCGGGCCCCGGCTCCGGCGCGGGCTCCTTCAGCCAGTAGTTGATCGCCGCGCCGTAGGGCGGGTTCTGGCCGCGCGAAGTCCCCGAAGGGGCGAGGTTCGGCCGCGACACCGCTCGGAAGCGGTACGCCGCCCGCGGCTCGAACAGGTGCGCTGTCGCGCCCCTCACGGCGTCGGTCAACTGTTCGAGCGGCGTCACGTCGTCGAGGATGTAGAAGCCCCTCCCGTAGGTGCCGACGACCAGATCGTGGAAATGCTCCTGAACGGTCAGCCAATAGACCGGCGCGTGCGGAAGCTTCGACTGCAGAGGTTCCCAGCGGCCTCCGTCGTCGAAAGACACATAGAGCGCGTTCTCCGTGCCGGCGTAGAGCAGGCCGCGGCGGAACGGATCTTCGCGGACGACGTGCACGTAGGAGAGCGGGCTCTTCGGAATGTTCGAGGCGATCGGCTTCCAGGTCTTGCCGTAGTCGGCGGTCTTGTAGATGAAGGGGTCGCGGTTGTCGACCTGGTGAAGGTCCACCGAAATGTATCCGGTGCCCCCGTCGAAGTGGGAGGGATCGACGCTGTCGACCGTTCCCTTGGGCGGCAGGCCCGGGATGTTGCGGGTGACGTTGTCCCAGTGCGCCCCGCCGTCGCGCGTCACCTGCACCTGGCCGTCGTTGGTCCCGGCCCAGAGGACGCCCTTCTCCTTCGGCGACTCCGCGATCGAATAGACCACGCCGGCGTACTCGACGGATAGGTTGTCAACCGTCAAACCTCCGGAATCTCCCATCATGCTGGGGTCGTTCAAGGTCAGGTCCGGGCTGATCGTCTTCCAGGTCTGCCCCCCGTCGCTCGAAGCGTGAACGTGCTGGCTTCCGACGTAGACCGTTGCGTGGTCGTGGGGCGAAATGGCGATCGGGAAGGTCCAGTTCATGCGCAGCTTGATCTGACCCGCGTTGGCGCCCATGGTCCGCTCCGGCCAGACGCTGACCGAGCGCGTCATTCCGGTCCGGGCGTCGAATCGCTCGACGACTCCCGCGTAGCAGCCGCCCCAGACGACGTTCGGGTCCGCCGGATCCGGGGTGGCCCAGCCCGTCTCGCAGCCGGCCGTCGAGGTCCACTGAGCCGGCGCGATGCCCGAGGAGCCCGGGCTCCGGCTCGGGCCCCGCATCGAGCCATCATCCTGCATCTGCCCGTACACGAAGTAGGGAATCCGGTTGTCGGTCGTGACGTGGTAAATCTGCCCGATCGGCAATCGCGTGAAGCTCCACTGCTTTCCGCGGGTCGTCGAGATCATCACGCCGCCGTCGTTTCCGATCATCATCCGGCGCGCGTCCTTCGGGTCCGCCCACATGTCGTGGTTGTCCCCTCCCCAGCGGATTTGCTCGGCCGTCTCGCCCCCGTCGTAGGTCGCCCCCATGCCATTGGAGGGAAAGTAGACCTCGTTGGCGTTGTCGGGCATGACCAGCATCCGCGTGTAGTAGTGAGGCCGCTCGTTCAGGAGCCGGCTGTGGTTGACGAGCTTCCAGCTCTCGCCGGCGTCGTCCGACCGCCAGAGCGACCCGCGGTCTCCGGTTTCGATGAGCGCATAGACGCGCTGCGGGTTCGATGCGGCGACCGCAACGGCGATCTTCCCGAGCGGCGGGTCCGGCAAGCCATGACCGGTGATCCGTTTCCAGGTCGTTCCTCCGTCGCGCGAGACGAAGAGACCGCCGCCGGGGCCGCCGCTCTTCCTTCCCCAGGTCTTGATGTCGATCGGCCAGGTTCCGGCGAAGAGGATTCGCGGGTTCCCCGGGTCCATCGCGAGGTCCGAGGCTCCCGTGTTCTCGTCGACGAAGAGCACCTTCTCCCAGGTCTTGCCGCCGTCGGTCGTCCGGAAGATCCCGCGCTCGGGCTGCGGACCGTAGCCGGTCCCGATCGCAGCCGCGAAGACGACGTCGGGGTTTCGCGGGTCGATCGAGACCCGGGCGATCCGTCCGGTCTTCTCGAGGCCCATATGCGTCCACGTCTTCCCCGCGTCGGTCGACTTGTAGATGCCGTTGCCGAGCGAGACGTTGCTGCGGATGAAGGGCTCGCCCGTCCCGACCCAAAGGACGTTCGGGTCCGAGGGCGCGATGGCAATGGAGCCGATCGACTGCGCGGGCTCCTCGTCGAAGATGGGTTTCCAGTGCGTTCCGCCGTCGGTCGACTTCCAAACGCCGCCAGAGGCGGCGCCCGCGTAGTACACGTTCGGATCGCCGGGCACGCCCACCACCGCGCTGACGCGATTGCCGGGAGGCCCGATGAACCGGTACCGCAGCTCCGCGTAAGGGTCCGCGGGCTTGCTCGCCGGCGCCGCCGCGTGCGGCGCCGCTCCCTTGAGGAGGGCGCACCAGAACAGGACCGCTCCCAGGGCCCAGGCCTTCCTTGCGATTCTTGACATCTCTTCTCCTTCTCTGTGACGCGCGTCCTTCACTCGGGTGCCGGAGCGGGCGGGAACTTCTGGAGAATTCCCTCGCCCTTCACCGCTCGCTCGATCGCGTCGAGCTCCGAGGGGAGGAAGCTCGTGAAGTTTTCGACCCCCGTCTCGGTCACGACGACCACGTCCTCATAGCGCAAGTAGAGGTTCTCCTCGGGGACGCGCAGCTGCGGGTCGACCGAGAAGACGACGCCCGGCGAAAGCTCCCGGTCGACGTAGCCGCCGTCGTCGTGCACCGCCATGCCCACGGGGTGCGAAAACACGCCGCCGCCCGTTTCGACGAGTCTGTGGGCCGCCTGCGCGTAGACAGGCTTCGAGAAATGCCACCTCGCGAACACCGGCTCCATGGCAACCTTCGCCTCGTCCTGGATCTGTCTCGCCGTGACGCCGGGGCGAATGCGCCGAAGAATCGCATTGCGGTACTCGAGCACGAAGCCGAGCAGCTCCATCTGGATCGGCCCGTACTTTCCGCTGACCGGCCAGATGCGCGTGATGTCGCTCGCGTAATAGTGGTAGTCGGGCGCGTAGTCCATCAGGATGAGATCGCCGGCCTTCAACGCCGAGTTGTTGCGGTAGTAATGCATGTTCCAGATGTTGTCGGTGCCCGCGGCCGTGATCGAGCGATAGGCCTCGAGCCGCGCCCCGTTGACGAGAAAGACGTAGCGCGCCGCGGCGTCGAGCTCGTATTCGGAGAGGCCCGGACGCGTGCTCCTCATCGCTTCGAGCAGGCCCAGACCGGCCAGTTTCGACGCGCGGCGGATCAGCGCGATCTCTCGGGAGCTCTTCACGCTCCGCAGCTCGTCGAGCACGGGCGTCAGATCCGAGATCTTGACTTTCGAGTAGCGCGTTCGCAGCAGCTCCGAAAAGCGCGCCTCCCGCGGGAGTCTCCCGTCCCAGGGGTCCGCGGCGACGGCGGCGTTGAGGGCCGAAAGCTCGTAGCGCTGCTCCGCGGAGCGCTCCGCCGGGGCAAACGGCGTCCAGACCGAGTCGGGCACGCCGCCGGGCAGACCCGCGAGCCAGTCTCCGCGCATCGTGTCCGTGCTCTGAACGTCAGCGGCACCGGTCAGCCGCCGGACCAGGTCCGCGTCGTCGGCCGACAGAACCTTCCCCTCGGCCGCCTCGAGCCGGGCGTTTTTCGGGGGCAGGTACAGGGTGACGCGGCGGCTCCGGCCGTCCAGCAGGATGTAAGAACCCGGCGTCTCGACACCGCACAGGAAGTAGAACTCGTTCGACTGGCGGGGAAAGACGAAGCCGGCGGCCGGAGGAGCGCCGGCGGCGATCGCGACCGCCTCGTCTCCAATCTTCTCGAAGACACGTTCCCAGCGCGCGCGGAACTCCTCCGGCGGAAAGTCGGTCTGATACCAGGGCACGCCCTCGGCGAGCAGCGGGAGCGCAAAGAGAACGCCCGCGACCGCCAGGAAGCATCGACGCCGGTTCATGGGACCTCCGAAAACGGGCAAGAGAATACAACCGCCTGCTCGCGCCCCTCGCGTGAATCGCGGTATCCTTCCCCGGCAGCAAGGCCGCCGTGCTTGGGCGGCCGGCTGAAAAGGGAGTGGCTGATGGAGGTGCGGAACCTCGCGATGCGCGGCGTGATTGTGCGACGTCTCCGCCCCTTCGGAGGTCCGGAGCCGGCGCGATGAGGGTCGTTCTCGTTCACGTCCGTGACCCCCAGTTCTACGCGATTCCCGGCAAGGTGCGCGGCAAGAACGGCCGCCTGCAGGTGATGGGGTTCCCTCCCATCGGGATCATGTCGCTCTCCTCCGTCCTGAAGCGCGCCGGACACGACGTTCTACTTTTCGACCAGGCCAATCCCGACACGCCCAACGACATCATCCTGGCGCGGGTCGGGCAGTGGAAGCCCGACCTGGTGGGCATGAGCTTCCTCTCGACGACGAGCTACCCGTACGCGAAGATCCTCGCCCGCGCGCTCCGGGCCGCGTACCCCGACCTCAAGCTCGCCTTCGGAGGCGTCTTCGCGACCTTGAACGCCGGGCACGTCAAGCGGCAGGTTCCCGAGGTGGACTTCGTCTGCCGCGGCGACGGCGAGCAATTGATCCTCGATCTGCTGGAGCACCTCGAGGATCCCTCCGGGGTCGCCGGAGTCACCTGGCAGGAGCGGGACGGCACGGTGCGCGAGAATCTGCCCCGGCCGCTCGACCGGAATCTCGACCAATGGCCCTTCCCGGACCGCGAGAGCCTGGACCTCGATTTCGTCGAGTCGATGCCGCTCGACGTTCCGGTGGTGCTGTCGCGCGAGCGGTTCACGACGATGCAGACCTCCCGCGGCTGCCCCTGGCCCTGCGTGTTCTGCGATATCCCCATCTTCAACGAGGGCAAGTGGCGCTCGCGAAGTCCCGAGCACGTGATCGCCGAGTTCGAGCAGCTCCGGAAGGACGGCTACGGCGCGGTCTATTTCGTCGACGACCATTTCCTTCTGCAGCCCAAGCGCATCGAGGCCATCTGCAAGGGGATCGATGACGCCGGCATCACGATCCAGTGGGGTTGCGAGGGGCGTGTCGACTCCGTCTGCATGGAGCTCTTCCCGGCGATGGCGAAGGCCCACTGCCGCACGCTCATGTTCGGCATCGAGAGCGGTAGCCAGAAGATTCTGGACCGCTTGAAGAAGGAGCAGACTCTCGCTCAGACGGAGGCCGCGGTGCTCGCCGCGAAGAAAGCGGGCATCGAGATCGTCCACGGCTTCTTCGTCGTCGGAAACCCGGACGAGACCGAAGAGGACATGTGCGAGACGTTCCGCTTCGCCTCTCGGCTTCCGCTCGACACCTTCGGCTTCAACCGCCTCTGCGTCTACCGCGGCACGCCGCTCTGGCAGGAGTACCTGCAGCGCGGCCTCGTGAACGACGAAGCCGACTGGTACAAGTACTTCAAGTGCTCGTCGATCGATCCGACGGTACTTTCGGGCGAGAAGATCCACGAGATCCGATCCCGGGAGTTGAAGCGCCTCATCATCTACAAGTTCATTCACTACCCCCGACAGGCCTTCACGCTGCTCGGCCGACTCTTGCGCAACATGCCCTGGCGCGACGTCGTCTACCTCCTCGTCAAGCCCTTCCTCGGAAAGAAGGGCGGCCAGACGAAGGCCGAGGTCATCTCGCGGGCGGTCGAGCATGGCGAGCTCATGAGCGCCGCGGCCGACCTGACCCAGTTACCCGACGCCGCGCTCGAGCAGGTCCTGGCGCCCGCGGCGAACGAGTAGATCCCGGCGCGGCGCCGACTGGACGTCCCGCGGCCTGTAGTAATGTCGCCGGCATGAGAAAGAGATCCCACATTCTTCCGGCGCTCTTCCTGGCGGGCGCGATCCTTTCCTGCACTCCCGCTCCCAGGCCCGATTTCGCCTATGACCACGCGGCGAACTTCACGAACCTGAAAACCTTCGAGTGGTACGCGGACCCGTCCGAGGACAAGACGGTGGGCGCCACGGTCGTCGACTCGCGCTGGGCGGAGGAGCACATCAAGGGCGCGATCACGGAGGAGCTCGGGAAGAAAGGGCTGCGTCCGGCCTCCGGCGCCTCACCCGACTTCTACGCCGATTACCACACGCGGGCGGCCGGCATCATGCAGCGGGACAAGTATGGCCTCTACTCCTGGTGGGGTTTCCCCAACTACCTCGGCAGCGAGACGGCGAGCCAGGGCACCCTCGCCCTCGACGTCCGCGACCCCGACAAGAAGCTGATCTGGCGCGGCGCGATCACGGTCACGATCGGCACAAGCCCAGAGGAGATTGACCGGCAGCTTCGCAAATACGTCGCCGAGCTCTTCGCGAATTTCCCGCCCGCCGCGACCGCCAAGCCCTGAGCCCGAAGGTCGGGCGCCGGGGTCCTAAGAGTGCATGAGTGCGTGCCTGACCCCCGATCAAAGGCGGTCCGTCGCGTCGATGAAGGCCGCGACGTCGGCCTTGAAGGCCTTCAGCGACTGCTCCTGGACGTACATCATGTGTCCTGCCGGGTAGTACTTCATCTGGACATGCGGCTGCAGCTTCTTCTCGAGCCCGAGGTGGGACACCATGTACTCGGTCGCGAGGAACGGGGTCGCCAGATCGTACGTGCCGTTCAAGATCAGCACCTGCAGGCTCGGGTTGTAGGCGAGGGCGTGCGCGAGGTCGAGGCCGGTGTTCGGCAAACCCGGGATTGGAAACGGAGCGCCCGGCGACTTGTGCTTCCATTCCCAGAAGCGCCAGATCTGGCCGCTCTCGATCTCGTAGCTCTTGCCCTGCCCGAACTTCAGCTCTTCGTTGTAGTAGTTCAGGAAAGCGGCCGTGAAGGCGGCCGCAATCGCGGCCTCCTGCGGGTCATAGTCCGCCTCCTTGGCGAGCCGGTCGAGGCTGACGCCGGTAAAACGCGCGTCGAGTCTTCCAACGGTTTCGCCGTGCTCCCGCAGCAGCTCCTGGGTGAACTCCCCCTCGGTGACACGGAGGTTCGCCTTCTCGATGTAGTCGGCTGAGAGCCCCGTGTACTGATGGAGCTTCTCGGCCACGGCGTGGCGCTCCGCTTCGGGCAGCCGGTCCCCTTTCAAGAGCGCGTCGGAGTAGGGGCCGAGCGCGTAGCGGCGCACTTCCTCGAGGAAGGGCTCCAAGTCCTTCGGTTGTGAAGGCAGCGCCTTGTGGTACCAGGACGTCGCGGCGTACGTCGGAAGGAAAAGCGGAAACGGCCGGTCGTTTCCCGGGATGTTGAAGATCGCCTCGAGATCGAGCGCCACCGAAACCAGGATCACGCCGTTGAACGACATGCCCTCCGCGGTCTGGAGGTTGTCGACGATGCCCGCCGAGCGGGTCGTGCCGTAGCTCTCGCCCAGCAGGTACTTGGGTGAGTTCCAGCGCCCGTTGTCGCTGACGTACTGTTTGATGAACTTCGAGACCGACTGGATGTCCGGGTCGACGCCCCAGAAATCCTTGTCCTTGGCCTCGCCGACGGCCTTCGAGTAACCGGTCCCGACCGGATCGATCATCACGAGATCGGTCCTATCGAGAAGACTGTACGCGTTGTCCACGAGCTGATAGGGGGGCGGCGGCGTCGGGCCCGCGTCGGCGGTCACGATGCGCCGCGGCCCGAGCGCCCCCATGTGCAGCCACACCGACGAAGAGCCCGGGCCGCCGTTGTAGGCAAACGTCACGGGGCGGCGGCTCGCGTTTCCGGCATCGCGCTTGACGTAGGCCGTGTATCCCATGCTCGCCCAGGGCTCGTCCTTCTCGTTTCGGACGATCAGAGTCCCCGCCGTGGCCGTGTAGTTGACGGGGACACCGCCGATCGCGACGGTGTGCTGCGTGACCGACTGCTCGGGCTTGGGCGGCTCCTTCTTCGCCGCGTCGGCGGCGGGCTTCTCCGGAGGCTTTTCCTGTGCGCGCGCCGGCACGGCGCACAACAGAACGAGTGCCGCGATGAGACCGATCCGGGTTCGTTTCACTTCTCTTGCTCCTTCCGAGAATCTCCCGGCGGGCGAGGCTCCCACGACATCGGTTTCCGCTCGCGAATTCTATCCGGGGTCCGTCGCGCGGCGGATTCTCACTTGAAGTTCGCCTCCCAGATGTCGCCTTCCTCGAGTCGCTGGACGCCGAAGAACGAGCGGCCATCCCCGGAGAGCGTGAACCCGTTGAGTCTCAGGCTGGTGCTCGGCGCCCAGATCGGGTGCGACTTCTTCGTGCCTACGTCGAGAACCGCTACCACTCCTCGATCTTGGAAGAGCAGCCGCCTTCCGTCACGGAGCCAAATCGGAGTGTCTCCGGCATCGCTCAGCCGCTCGTATTTTCGCGAAGCCAGCGAATAGAGAGCGAGGCCGCGCGCCTCCCCGGAAAGTGTGTTGAAAACGCCGGCGAGGGTCCGGCCATCCGGCGACCAGTTAGTGGCTTGGAACCAGATCCCTCCACTCACCGGCGGGAGCGCTTCTGCCGCCGGGGCGTTGGCTCCGAGGTGAACGATGTAGCTGTTGACTCCGTCGGGACACGCGAGCATCGACCCATCCGGTGACCAATGGGGATACCACGGTCCAACCCCCAGACCCTTCGTCACTTGGGTCAGCGAGCTCCCGTCCGGACGGATCGTCCAGATGTCGTAGCGTCCCGAGCGGTTCGAGTAGAACGCGATGGTCTTTCCGTCCGGGGACCAGATGGGGCCGCGATCCTTGTAGGGGTCGTCGGTCAGCTGCCGCAGGCTCGAGCCGTCCGAGCGGATGAGAAAAAGATCTTCTTGCCTGCCGGAAGGCCGGAAGGCGATCCACTGGGCGTCGGGAGAGACATCTAGGTCCCCGATCTGCATGGAGCTGCGGAAAAGGGTGGTCGGCTCGCCCACGAGCCTCTCGCTTCGCTCGTCGAACGCGATTCGCACGAGGCTCTCGATCGGCGCGACGGTCTGATAGGCGAGGTGCCGGCCGTCTCGCGAGAGGCTGAACTGGCCGACCCGTGTCGAGGGCAACGTGATCGGCTCGGGCTCGCCGAGGACCCGGCCCGATTCCTCGTCGATCGAGACTCTCCAGAGATTGAGGCTTCCACCGCGGTCGCTCCCGAAGTAGAGGTATTTTCCGTCGGCCGACCAGACGGGGTTCCAGTCCAGAGCCGGGTCGTTGGTGACGGCAACCGGTTTGCCCTGGCTCTCTCCCGATGAGGGAAGTGTCCAGATGTCTCGAACCCCGGTCGCGCCCCGAACACCCCAAAACGCGATGCGCCGGCCGTGCGGAGACCAGCTCGGCTGAACGGCATCCTGGCTGCGGAGGGCATCCGGGACGCGGAGAATCGCGCGCTTCGCCCCCGTCGCAACGTCGACGGCCCAGAGCTCACCGGTCCCGGAGCGATTGAAGGGCTGTTCAATGTCTTCCGTCGAATAGGCGATCTCCTTGCCGTCCGGAGACCAGGCGGGGTTGTATCCCCCATCGGAGAGGCGCCGGACGTTCTCACCCGTCGCACCCATGACGAAAATGCCACCCCCGTTGCGATCGGAGCGAAAGGCGATGAGGTCCCCAGCTGGCGAGAATGCCGGCGCCCAGTCGTCCTTATCGGAGTCCTTCGTCAGATCGATCGGGTGGCCCCCGATGCGCCGGACGAAAATTCCGGACCTTCCGGATCTTTCGGCGACGTAGACGAGCGTCGCCCCGTCCGGGGAAAGGCTCGGAAAGCTCTCCACACCCGACTCGAGGGTGAGCTGGCGGAAGCTCGACGGCAACGCCGCGCTCGAGGCCGGCTTGCGGGAGGCGATACGCAGCCCCGCCACGAAGGCAATCGCGGCGGCGGGAACCGCCAGCCACGGAAGGGTTCGCCGGATCGCAGCGCGCCAAGACGCTAGAGCCGGCAAGTTCCGCGACGCGCTCGCCAGAGACGTTCCCGAGATCGCCTCCAGATCGAAGGCGATGTCGCGAGCGGACTGGAAGCGCGCCTCCGGCGACTTCTCGAGACAATGGTCGACGATCCGTTCGAGAGCCTCGGGAACCCGGCGGTTCGTCTCGGAGAGGTCCGGCGGATCTCTCGTCAGGATTGCGGACATCGTGTCGGCGGCCGTGTCGCCGTGGAAGGCGCGGCGGCCCGAGAGCATTTCGTAGAAGATGGCGCCAAACGAGAAAAGGTCGCTCCGCGCGTCGGCCGCCTTTCCCCGCACCTGCTCGGGCGACATGTAGCCGATCGTGCCGAGCATCACGCCGGGCTCGGTCCCCGGGGTCAGGGTCGGAAGATTGGTCTGGCTGGAGACGGGCACTTCCGGCTGGGTCAGCTTGGCGAGTCCGAAGTCCAGGATCTTCACGCGGCCATCGGCGGTCACGAAAATGTTTTCGGGCTTCAGGTCCCGGTGCACGATCCCCTTTTCGTGCGCCGCGGCGAGTCCGTGCGCGATCTGAATCGCATGCCCGATCGCCTTGCGCGGCGAGAACGCGCCGCCCGCCAGTCGCGCCCGCAGCGTCTCCCCCTCGAGAAGCTCGGAGACGATGTACGGAGAATTTTCGTGGGTCCCGATGTCGTGGATCGCGAGGATGTTGGGATGGTTGAGCGCGCTCGCGGCCTGAGCCTCCTGCTCGAAGCGGCGGAGCCGGTCGGGATCGGTCGAGTAGGAAGTGGGAAGGACTTTCAGAGCGACGTCACGCTTGAGACGAGAGTCTCTGGCCCGATACACCTCCCCCATTCCGCCGGCGCCGAGCGGCGCGAGGATCTCGTAGGGGCCGAGGCGAGCGCCGGGGACGAGGGTCATTGGGCGCAACCTCCCCAGAGGGAGAGGGAGAAGAACGGCATTTCCCTCTCCCCCTCGGGGGAGAGGGGGAAGAACAGCATTTCCCTCTCCCCCTCGGGGGAGAGGGGTAGGGTGAGGGGGTTAGAAGAGAGACAGCCGCCGGACACCCTCACCGCTGCCGGCCGCTCGCTTCGCGAGACGCGGCCTGCGGTCGCGGCCGGCGCTGAAGTGAGGCCGGGCGTGGGGGGCCCCCCACCCAAACCCCCCCGGCGCGGGGGGTGCGGGGGGAGGGTAAAGGATTTGGGGGGGGGGGGGCGGGGCGGGGGGGGGGGCGGGGCCCGGCCCCCCCCGCGGGGGGGGGCGCGGGGCCGGGCGGGGCGGGGGGGGGGCGCCGCCCGGGGGCGGGGGCGGGGCGGGGGGC